>NZ_JAGRQY010000302.1:0-1003 GCF_018223905.1 Klebsiella sp. 28 | reverse complement strand
GGAATAAATTACTTAAATTATATAATGGGGACGAATCAGAGCATTGAGAATTTTATAATCAAAGCCTATCCCGACGTGTTGATGCTTTCTCTAGTTTTAAGATTGTTTATTATGACAACGAGAGGTGATAATACAAATAACAAAAAGAAAGGTGTAGATAAGTTATTTTTCGTGTGTATTTTTGTTTCCATGATCTATGTGATATACAGCATGGCAAAAGATAATAGTATATCGAGAATTATATTGGATTGGCGTGATACTGTTGCGCCAGTATTAATCATGTATTTGATGGTACGGACAAATGTAATAAATTTCGATGATGGTGATCGAATATTGCATTTTATTGCGCTAATGGTTGTTGGTAATTCTATTATCGCTATAATTGATTATTATAATTTTAATGGAATAGCAGAAAGCTCATGGCGTTATGATTTTTTGATAGACTTGAATCTTAAAACAGACTCTGACTATGAATCAAGAATGGTGGTATATCAAATTGTAAGAAATGGAAATCTTAGATCGTCTGGTCTATTCGTTAGCGCATTACAGTACTCATATATCGCAGGGATGTTTTGTTTTTATTTCTATCTTAAACTATTGAACTCTTTGAAATGGTTAAACTTTTCAGGTCTAGCCTTAAGTCTTATATCCATGATTATATGTTTGGCTGGTGTGTATGTTAGTCAAGTGAGAACGGCATTTTTAATTATTATCTTTAACATTTTATTTTATCACTTGTGTCTTAGCTATAAAAATAATTTTTCTTTTAAACCAAAGTTAACTATGTCTTTAGCAGTTATTTGTTCAGTAGTTATGTTTTATGCAATTTACTATTTAGGTGAATCTGCAGACGCTTCATCATATGGGCGATTGGCGCAATACGCGATAATGATTTCTGATTTTAATCCCTTAGGTGCCGGCTTGGGAGCTTATAAGGGCCTGTTTGATTCTTTTTATGTATATATTATTTTAACATTAGGTGCGCCTTCCATCTATTTTATTT
>NZ_JAGRQY010000301.1:0-824 GCF_018223905.1 Klebsiella sp. 28 | reverse complement strand
TGCATCCTCCCGGCGTAACAGATAATAAACGGATGTATGAGGCCAATCATATTGCTAATTTAGCCAATGCAGCAGTGATTAATGCGTTTCATGAATTAGAAATGCCTGGCAAAATTGGCCCTAGCTTTGCTTATACGCCTGTTTATGCCGTTGATGCGCATCCTGCCAATGTTTTGGCGGCAGAAAATGCAGAAGATTTGTTGTCGCATTTTTGGTTAGATGTCTATCTTTGGGGAGAATACCCAATTGCCGCATTAAATTACTTACAGGAGCAAGGTGTGGCCCCAACGATAAAAGAGGGCGATTTAGCGTTACTACGTTCAGCCAAACCTGATTTTCTAGGTATTAATTATTATCGGACGGATACGGTTGCTGCTAATCCATTAGATGGCGTCGGAATAGGGAAGATGAATACAACGGGTGAAAAGGGTTCTGAAACGGAATCTGGGGTACCGGGTTTATTTAAAAAAGTAAATAATCCATATGTTGAACGGACGAACTGGGATTGGGCCATTGACCCGCAAGGTTTGAGAATTGCCTTACGACGATTAGCTAGTCGCTATCAAGTCCCTATTTTAATTACTGAAAATGGGTTAGGCGAATATGATACCTTAACAGAAGATAAACAAATTCATGATACGTATCGCATTGATTATTTGCGAAGCCATATCCAAGCGATTCAAGAGGCGATTACGGATGGTGTTTCAGTTATTGGTTATTGTACATGGAGTTACACCGATTTACTGTCGTGGCTCAACGGCTATCAAAAGCGTTATGGTTTTGTCTATGTGGATCAAGATGAAACACAAAAAGGTTCCTTAGAA
>NZ_JAGRQY010000300.1:0-2624 GCF_018223905.1 Klebsiella sp. 28 | reverse complement strand
GTCGGTGCTGTAGTTAAAATGAAAGTCGATGTACGGAGTGCCCATCGACAGCTCTAACGCCTGGGAATACAGCTTGCCCTTTGCCGTATTATCGAAACCACCACCGACAACCAAATCTCCGGGCAACGTCGTCTGGTTGTTGGTGCCAATAACGAGGATGTCATCAAAGGTGTCTGCCGGTGATACAGTGGTCGCTCTTGAACGCTGAACCCTAAACGGTGTTCCCGAGCCAACGGCAATTGTCCCGCCTTGCCCCTGTTTTTTGAGCAGAGCCAGATCTGAGTTCTTACCGAGTATAAAACCGGCATTATCGCTGGTTATAACCTGCGAGCCGTCGAGTTTGTTTCCTCCGGTGAGTTTTGCCAGCGCGTTAAGATCCGAGGCCTTCGCCATCCCGGCTATCGCCGGCACGGTCACCTGCTTTCCTGTGATCGGGTCAGTCAGGGTGATATTGCCGCTGCCGGTCAGGGCCATCGACCAGCCCTCCACTACACTACGCCAGAATGCAAACGCGCTGGCCAGCTGGTTAGCAAACGACGAGGTGCTGGCGGTTTCAGCGGTAATAATGCCGTAACTGGCACCGGAAAATGCGGTGGTGATATTCCGGGTCAGCGTCAGTTGCGTGTCGCTGTCCACGGATTTGATCGCATACAGGTCAGCACTACCGCTGCGGTAGACCACTAGAATCGACCCGGGCAGTATCCCCAGCGCCTCCTGTGACCATTTTGTTGTCGCACCTGTCACCCGTGCCTGCGACGCGGCACCCGTGACGGTACCGACTTCATACATCGCCATAATAAAGTTCCTCCTGGATGGTTTTCCCTGGAAAAAGAAAAGGCCCCTTGCGGGGCCATATATTGTTATCAGGTTGATGAACCGCGAATTACGTTGTTATTGCGCGCGGCGAAGGCGTCGAATCTTGAGAGGATGGTTAATACCATCTGTCCGTTACGGTCCAGGTAACAGCCATATCGCAGAACAGCGTCGCCAGTACCGGCAGGGACGACAAATGACATGTTGTCTACGTTCATTGACCCTTGCGCCGTTAACAGGCGTGTTGCTCCACCTGTTTCATACATAAGCTCAATGCCTAGCTCCATACTGCCGCCACCAGACGTAGCGCCTGTGCCACGAAGAAGCATTGCATACGACAGATAGCCAGGATTCAGTCCGCCGTCAGCCCCTGGCGCGTAGGACATCCCCGCTCTGAGTTTCGCGCCGCCGTCGATAGTGATGCTATCCGTCTGGAGGAGTCCACCGCGAATATTGATCACCTGGTCGAAATTCTGCCGCCGGAACCGGGCCAGCTCAAACCACTGCCATGTAGCCTTCGGCACCTTGCGCGTGCGGTGCTGAGCGATGTTGATCGCAAATGACCCGATGTCGCCCTCGATGTGGTTCGCATATACCGTACCCTGGAACCAGCCGTCAGTCGCATAAACCGCACCGCGAACGATCACGTTGTTGAACTGCGAAGAGCCATCCTTAGCGATACGCCAGCCGCGTGACCCGTCAACAAAGTCATTCGAGCGGATCTCGTGGCCGATCTTCGCGTTCGTGATGGAACCGTCCGCGATTTTGGTTGAGGTCAGGGAACTGTTTTTGATACGTGCCGTATCGATATACAGCTCATTGCCTTCGGCAACCATCACCGGAACAGCCGTCGCATTATTACGGTTAAACAGCGAGAAGCGGTCAGCGTAGAGGATCATATCGCTTGTTTCACCATTGCTGCCCAGCGTAATCCCCGCGCCAACATTCTTCCCGTTAACCGTCTCAACCTTCATCGACCACAGCGAACTCACCGTACCATTCACATCCGCCACGGTTTTGGCGGTGTTCTGAACGGAAGCGCTGAGATCCCCGACACTGGATGTCAGGGTCGTCTGCTGCGTTGCCAGCGCCTCCAGTGCCGTTGCATGCGTCTGCTGGGTACTGGTGATACTGGCCACCGATTTAATCGTGTTGTCCAGCGTCGTCTGGTTTTTGATGTTGGCGGCCGCCTGCGCGTCAATCTGCGACTGAAGCGAGGTATTCAGGCTGGCCTGTGTGCTCTGGCTGTCGCTCAGCGTCTTCGCCATGTTATCGACGCGGGAGTTGGCGTTATCCACTTTCGAGGCCAGTGCTGTCTGCTGCTGCGCCTGGGCAGTGATTTTCCCTTCGGCATCCGTTACGCGCGCCGTCAGGCCGCTCACGGCGCTCGCCGTCGCGTCAGAGGCATCCTGTGCCGCTTTCGCATCGGTAACATCCGTGATGACCAGATCGTCGATATACAGTGAATAGCCAGGGGTACCGTTGCCGGTGGCGCCACGAGTGGAGATCCAGACCACCGCGCGTGTTCTGCCTGCCCCGTTGTTACTGGCGATACCCGTGAATTTCACCCACTTATCGCGCGCGCCCAGAGAGGCTTCGCTGACAGTGACCGCCGCCTGCCACGCATTTTGCCCGGCAGCATTCTGCGACTGGATACCGACCAGCGTTGTCCACCCGGAGGAGGGCGCCTGATCCGCCGGCATCATAGCCCAGAACTCAAACCGGAACTTCGCATCCTCACGGACTGACTGCCAGCTCCCAAGCTGTTTATCGCTGTTGCCGTTGTCGTTCGCTCCTCGACTCACCTGCAG
>NZ_JAGRQY010000299.1:0-2500 GCF_018223905.1 Klebsiella sp. 28 | reverse complement strand
GTCGGTGCTGTAGTTAAAATGAAAATCGATGTACGGAGTGCCCATCGACAGCTCTAACGCCTGGGAATACAGCTTGCCCTTTGCCGTATTATCGAAACCACCACCGACAACCAAATCTCCGGGCAACGTCGTCTGGTTATTGGTGCCAATAACGAGGATGTCATCAAAGGTGTCTGCCGGTGATACAGTGGTAGCTCTTGAACGCTGAACCCTGAACGGTGTTCCCGAGCCAACGGCAATCGTCCCGCCTTGCCCCTGTTTTTTGAGCAGAGCCAGATCTGAGTTCTTACCGAGAATAAAACCGGCATTATCGCTGGTTATAACCTGCGAGCCGTCGAGTTTGTTTCCTCCGGTGAGTTTTGCCAGCGCGTTAAGATCCGATGCTTTCGCCATCCCGGCTATCGCCGGCACGGTCACCTGCTTTCCTGTGATCGGGTCAGTCAGGGTAATATTGCCGCTGCCGGTCAGGGCCATCGACCAGCCCTCTACTACACTACGCCAGAATGCAAACGCGCTGGCCAGCTGGTTAGCAAACGACGAGGTGCTGGCGGTTTCAGCGGTAATAATGCCGTAACTGGCACCGGAAAATGCGGTGGTGATATTCCTAGTCAGCGTCAGTTGCGTGTCGCTGTCCACGGATTTGATCGCATACAGGTCAGCACTACCGCTGCGGTAGACCACCAGAATCGACCCGGGCAGTATCCCCAGCGCCACCTGTGACCATTTTGTTGTCGCACCTGTCACCCGTGCCTGCGACGCTGCACCCGTGACGGTGCCGACTTCATACATCGCCATAATAAAGTTGCTCCTGGATGGTTTTCCCTGGAAAAAGAAAAGGCCCCTTATGGGGCCTCTGTTAGCTAAATGAACTGCTGTCCGTCCGAAATGCGGTTGCGGTGATGTTCTCGACTGTGCAGGTGTAATCAATCGCGGCAGTACGACCTGACGCTCTGATAAAGAAGCCGACATTGTTGTAGTCAGCATCCAGGCGCGCGGCAAACCGCAATTCAAAGGCCGTGGTGCCGCCTGTGATATTACCGGCATCGACGAAGATACGGCGGGTTACCTCCTGCCCACCAATGTTGAACGTAATATCAGAGGTATACCCCAGGCCACTGCCCGTCCCATAGGTCTGGCACACCAGGGTGCAGGCCAGAACCACTGTCATGCTATACCCCCTGTTCTGATACGCACCGTTCCGCTGTACCGTCTGGTTGCGGCGGAAAGTCAGGCTGTCGTAACTTTTGGCCACCGCAATGTCACCAATGAACGAATCCGCCTGGACAGTGCCACGGAACACGCCGCTATTCGCTTCAACCCTGCCACGGACGATCACGTTATTGAACTGCGAAGAGCCATCCTTGGCGATACGCCAGCCTTGCGAGCCATCAACAAAGTTATTCGAGCGGATCTCGTTACCGATCTTCGCGTTCGTAATGGAACCGTCCGCGATTTTGGCAGAGGTCAGGGAACTGTTTTTGATACGTGCCGTATCGATATACAGCTCATTGCCTTCGGCAACCATCACCGGAACAGCCGTCGCATTATTACGATTGAACAACGAGAACCGGTCGGCATAAAGGATCATATCGCTCGTTTCACCATTGCTGCCCAGCGTAATCCCCGCGCCAACATTCTTTCCGTTAACCGTCTCAACCTTCATAGACCACAGCGAACTCACCGTACCATTCACATCCGCCACGGTTTTGGCGGTGTTCTGAACGGAAGCACTGAGATCCCCGACACTGGATGTCAGGGTCGTCTGCTGCGTTGCCAGCGCCTCCAGTGCCGTTGCATGCGTCTGCTGGGTACTGGTGATACTGGCCACCGATTTAATCGTATTGTCCAGCGTCGTCTGGTTTTTGATGTTGGCGGCCGCCTGCGCGTCAATCTGCGACTGAAGCGAGGTATTCAGACTGGCCTGTGTGCTCTGGCTGTCGCTTAGCGTCTTCGCCATGTTATCGACGCGGGAGTTGGCATTATCCACTTTCGTGGCCAGTGCCGTCTGCTGCTGCGCCTGGGCGGTGATTTTCCCTTCGGCATCCGTTACGCGAGCCGTCAGACCGCTCACGGCACTCGCCTTCGCGTCAGAGGCATCCTGTGCCGCTTTCGCATCGGTAACATCCGTGATAACCAGATCGTCGATATACAGCGAATAACCGGGGGTGCCGCTGCCGGAGGCGCCACGGGTAGAGATCCAGACCACTGCGCGTGTTCTCCCACCCCCGTTGTTACTGGCAATACCCGTAAATTTCACCCACTTATCACGCGCACCAAGAGCGGCTTCGCTGACAGTGACCGCCGACTGCCAGGAGTTTTGACCGGCAGCATTCAGTGAGTTAATGCCGACCAGCGTTGTCCACCCGGAGGATGGCGCCTGATCCGCCGGCATCATAGCCCAGAACTCAAACCGGAACTTCGCATCCTCACGGACTGACTGCCAGCTCCCAAGCTGTTTATCGCTGTTGCCGTTGTTGTTCGCTCCTCGACTCACCTGCAG
>NZ_JAGRQY010000030.1:0-17451 GCF_018223905.1 Klebsiella sp. 28 | reverse complement strand
GGTGGCGCTCCTGGCCCCGGGGACCCGGGCGACGGTGTACCACCACGATCCCTGCCGGATCCCCTTGTCGCAGCCGTTAACGATGAGCGTCCGTCAGCCGGTTAGCCTGCAACATAGGCCAGTGATGGGAACCCACGCCACGGATGTGAACGGTCAGGTATTGCTGCAGCTGGCCACGGAAAAGCCTCATGAGGTTCGCGGCTGGCTGCCCGGCGGCGAACTGTTCAGCGACCTGATGGCGCTTCTGCACGTCTGGCTCGGATCTCATCTTGACGTGCGGCTGCAGCTTTGCGTCGCCCGCCATTTACTGCCGGATGCGCAACTTTGCTGCCAGCAGGAGCATGCCGTCCAGCTCGGCCGTACCGCTGTGCTGCGTCCGCTGGATGCGCAGAAGCAGGCTGACGACAGAGTCACGATTTATCTGGGGCGCTATCAGCGCGTCCGGGAAAATATCCACCGCAGGGAGAGCGATGAAGATGGCGATTACCGCAGTTAAACCCTCCGCCAGGTTGCTGGCATTCCTCATGGTTACCGTCTTAACCGGCTGCGGCCTGACGCAGACCGTGAAAGACGGCGCCGTTTCCGTGACCCAGTCCATTTTTTACCCCCAGGTGAAAACCCTGCATCTGGATCTTCGCGCCCGGGAAGGCGTGAATAACAACGCCAAAGGCGCCTCCCTGGCGACGGTGGTGCGTATTTATCAGCTGAAGGACCGGCAAGCGTTCGACAATACTGACTACCCGTCGCTGTTTGCCGGCGATGGCCAGGCGCTGCATGCGGACCGGGTGGCGGAAAAAGATGTTCGCCTGCGTCCGGGCGAATCGGTGACCGTCGATATGCCCATGGAAACCAGCGCGCAGTTTGTGGCGGTGGCGGCCATGTTTATCGATCCAGACGTGACGCAAAACAGCTGGCGGCTGGTACTCACCCGGGACGAACTTGATCCGGCGAGGCCGCGCATTATCGAAGCCAGCCAAAATCAACTGACGCTGCACCCGTTTAAGGAGAAGTGAAAATGCCTCGTCCCTCCCTGTATGACATCCTGTACGGCAATTTCGCCGGCGGGCTTGACCTGAATACTGTCAGCGAAACGGATCAGGTCATCCTGTCGGTGCTCGATAACATGCAGCGCATCCTCAACTGTCGGGCCGGAACGCTGGCGCATCTGCCGGACTACGGCCTGCCGGATATGACCGCTGTCCTCCAGGGGATGCCAGCGTCGGCGCACCAGCTGATGAGCACGTTGTCGGCGGTGTTGCTGAAATACGAACCGCGCCTGCAGCGGATCGCGGTGGTGATGCTCGATCAGCATGCGCCCGGCGACCTGCGCTATGCCATTGATGCGGAGCTGAAGGATATTGGCCTGGTGCGTTACGGCACGGAGTTTATGCCCGAGGGCAGGGTGTTGATCCGCCACCTCAAACGTCAGCAGTACCTTGACGCCCGCTCCGCCCTCTAATCTCTCGCTGAAAGACATCATGATGACAACACACCACGACCGTCACTATAAAGCCGGTGGCGACCCGCGCACGCTGGCTGATTTTATGGCCCTGCGTGCGGAAATGAACAAGCTCAGCCACCCGGCGCGGCCGGATATTAACTGGCCGTATGCCGAGCAGCTTGCCCGCGGGCTGTTGGAGCATCACGGCGCGGACCTGCAGACTGTCGCCTGGTATACCCTGGCCCGCGCCCGGCTGGGCGGGGTGGCAGGGATCAATGAGGGGCTGACGCTGATGGAGTCGCTGCTGGTTCGTCAGGGGAAAAACCTGTGGCCACAGGCGCTCCCGGCCCGGACAGAGATCTTCCGCACCCTGAGCAAGCGGCTGCGGCAGGTGATCCGTACCCTGAATCTTACCCCAGAGGATGTTGAGTCGCTTGAGCAGGCTGAACGTTCGCTGCAAAGCTTCGACGCAGTGCTCCAGCGCCTTGAGATCGCTCCTGAAAACCAGCTGAGCGACCTGCGGGCGCTACTGCACAGCACGGCAACTCGCTTCGAGAGCCTCGACCCTGCGCCAGCGCTTCCCACCGCGCCGCCGGTGGCGGTGTCTGACGCGGAACTTCCCGGCACTCTGGTCAGCAAAGAGGATGCGGCGAAGGTTGAGCCAGTGCCAGACCTAAAACGTAGACCAAAGGCTGAGCCGCTGGCTCCGCCTTCACCTGCAAAGCGGCCCGCGCCGGTGGCGGCGTCTACTCCGGCACCCGTGCCGCGCTGGAAGCCGTTTATCGCCGGGATGGTTACCATGCTGGCGGTAACGGGTATCGCCGTCGGCGGATGGCTGGTGCTGCGTCAGTCCGACTTGCCGCCCATTTCGGTCACCCAAAATGCCGGACCGATACCGGGCCTGCCGGCGACAACGCCCCCGGGGCCGGTTGATCTGCCACAGACGCAGCGCCAGCTTGGCGAGCTTGCCCGCCTGGCGCCGGACTGGGCGGTCAGCTACGGCGACCAGCTGGTCCACCAGGCCCTGATCCGCTGGCCGGATCAGGCGCAACCGCTGGCGCAGCAGTGGCGGCAGCAGCTGAGTGCTGGCGCATTGCCCGCGGAAAATCTTACCGGCTGGTCGGAGGGCATGCAGCAGCTGCAGCGGCTCGCCGACCAGCTCAATGCCCTCGACGAGCAGAAGGGGAAGTACCTGACGGTGAGCGAACTGAAAACCGCAGTATTTGCCATCACACAGTCGTTTAACCGCGCTGTTCCGCTGGAGGAGCAGTTGCGCCAGCTGGCCGCGCTTCCCGTTGATCAACCCTGGTCAGCCGCGCGGGGAAGCCTCGCGGAGCTGCATCTGCAACAGCTGATAGTGGAGTATGCCCTGCTGAAGCGAAAACAGCCGGCGTCGCCGACCGCTGCGCTCCCCACAACCGGTGAGCCCTCGGTGAGTGAGGCGGTGAAATAAAGTGTGCGCATGGCAACATTTTCTTTACATCAATATTGCAAGAACCGAACGCCCTTCGTAGTCTGAAAATGATTTAAATATACCGTTTGTAGTTGTATTGAAAATTTTATTTCGATCTCTGAGGGCATACTATGAAGCACTGTAAAATCATCCTGTTAGTAGGCCTTCTGGCCAGTTCCGCTTCGGCATTAGCGGAGAAGATCGGCGTCTCAATGGCCTACTTCGATCAAAACTTTCTCACTATTATCCGCCAGTCCATTGAGAAAGAAGCTCAAGCCCGCCACGTCGACGTACAGTTTGAAGACGCCCGCGGCGACACCGGACGCCAGGCCGATCAGGTGCAGAGCTTCATCGCCTCCGGCGTGGACGCGATCATCGTTGACCCGGTGGACTCCGCCAGCACCCCGCAGCTGACGAAGATGGCGCAGCAGGCCAAAATGCCGCTGGTGTATGTGAACCGGACGCCGGGGGATAAAACGTTACCGCCCGGCGTGGTGTTTGTCGGTTCGGACGAGCGGGAGTCTGGCACATTGCAGATGGAGGCGCTGGCGAAGCTGGCAAACTACAAAGGCAACGTCGCCATCATGATCGGCAATCTCACCGACGCCGGCGCGCTGCAGCGCACCAAAGATGTGGAGCAGGTGGTGGCCAAGTATCCGGCAATGAAAGTGGTGCAGAAACAGCCGGCCAACTATTCCCGCAGCGAGGGAATGGATCTGATGCAGAACTGGACGGGCAACGGAGAAGCGATTGATATTGTGGCGGCGAACAACGATGAGATGGCGATTGGCGCGGCGATGGCGCTGGAGAAAAGCCAGAAGAAGCTGCTGATCGGCGGGATCGACGCCACCCCGGACGGGCTGAAAGCCCTGGCCAGCGATAAGATTCAGGTGACGATTTTCCAGGACGCCGTCGGTCAGGGCAAAACGGCCTTAGCGGTAGCGCTGAAGCTGATTAAAGGAGAAAAGGTCGAGTCTCATGTCTGGATCCCGTTTGAGTTAGTGACCAAAGAAAACATGCAGACCTATGTGGAAAAGAGTCATTAACGGCAAGGCGCAGGCGCGCGAACCTGGCTGATAAAACCGGGCTGATAATGTGACGCCCGGGCAACTAAATCGGAGGAAAAGGCATGGCAACGGCAAGAAGCGGCTATACGCTGCAGGTGATAAAGGCAGGGCAGCAGGGGCATGTTGAAATGAGATGGGGGCATCTCGCAGACGTTGATACGCGCGCGGCGGCGGCGGCTATCATGCAGCATATCGGGCGTTCTTCGTCCTCGCGGGGCCAGCAGGAGATCAGCCTGTCGCTGACCAATGCCGCCAGCGGTATCTCGGTGGAGCTTCATCACCCGGCCTCAGGGGAAAGCGCTACCCCGGCTTTTATTGAGGCTGAGTTAAAGAAAATTGTGCAGATCGTTGATGGCTACGAGGCGGCAGAAGATACCCATATTGTGGAGTAGCGTGTCGCCTGGGTAAAAAAAATCCACGCCGCTGCGTGGATTTTTTTGCGCGGTGGCGGCGAAAACGCCAGCCAGTGGGATTAGACGTTGAACAGGAAGTTCATCACATCGCCATCTTTCACGATGTAGTCTTTACCTTCAGCACGCATTTTACCGGCTTCTTTCGCGCCCTGTTCGCCTTTGTAGGCAATGAAGTCTTCATAAGCGATGGTCTGCGCGCGGATAAAGCCTTTTTCGAAGTCGGTGTGGATCTTACCGGCTGCCTGCGGCGCGGTCGCTCCCACCGGGATGGTCCATGCGCGAACTTCTTTCACGCCCGCGGTGAAGTAGGTCTGCAGGTTCAGCAGAGCGTAACCGGCGCGGATCACGCGGTTCAGGCCCGGCTCTTCGAGGCCCAGCTCAGCCATGAACTCGTCACGCTCTTCATCGTCCAGCTCGGCGATGTCCGCTTCAACGGCGGCGCACACCGGCACCACCACAGACCCTTCCTGCTCGGCGATGGCGCGAACCTGATCGAGGTACGGGTTGTTCTCGAAACCGTCTTCATTGACGTTCGCGATGTACATGGTCGGCTTCAGGGTCAGGAAGCTCAGATAGCGGATGGCCTCTTTCTCTTCTTTGGTCAGATCCAGCGCACGCAGCATACCGGCGTTTTCCAGCTGCGGCAGGCATTTTTCCAGCGCGGCCAGCTCAACCTTCGCGTCTTTATCGCCGCCTTTGGCTTTTTTGGAGACGCGGTGAATCGCGCGTTCGCAGGTATCAAGGTCAGACAGCGCCAGTTCGGTATTGATAACATCGATATCTTCCGCCGGGTTCACTTTCCCCGCGACGTGAATAATATTATCGTTTTCAAAGCAGCGAACCACATGGCCGATGGCTTCGGTTTCACGGATGTTGGTCAGAAACTGGTTGCCAAGACCTTCACCTTTGGACGCGCCTTTCACCAGGCCCGCGATATCCACGAACTCCATGGTGGTCGGCAGGATGCGCTGCGGTTTGACGATTTCAGCCAGCTTGTCCAGACGCGGATCGGGCATCGGTACGACACCGGTGTTCGGCTCAATGGTACAGAAGGGGAAGTTGGCCGCTTCAATACCCGCTTTGGTGAGCGCATTGAACAGGGTGGATTTGCCGACGTTGGGCAAACCGACGATACCGCATTTGAATCCCATGATTTAAATCACCTTAATCTTTGGATAATCAATCTGTTACAAGGAACAGATTGCAGAAAATTGAATAGCTTTGCCTATTATACACGGTGCGCGGCAAAAATGCCGCACGACAACGGCTTATTGCGCCTTAAAGGCGTGCAAACGGTTGGTCGCTTTGGTCAGCCCGTCCTTTAACCAGATTTCGGTACAGCGCGCCGCTTCGTCGACAGCGTCATCGATCAGTTTCTGCTCGCTGGCCGGTGGTTTGCCAAGCACAAAGCCGACAACCTTGTTTTTGTCGCCCGGATGGCCGATTCCGACGCGTAAACGGTGAAAGTTCGGGTTATTGCCGAGCTTACTGATGATATCCTTCAGGCCATTGTGGCCGCCATGGCCACCGCCAAGCTTAAATTTCGCCACGCCCGGCGGTAAATCCAGCTCGTCATGGGCGACCAGAATTTCATCCGGGTTGATGCGATAAAAGGTCGCCATCGCGGCCACGGCTTTACCGCTGAGGTTCATAAAGGTAGTGGGGACCAGCAGGCGGACGTCCTCGCCCGCCAGGTTGATGCGCGAGGTGTAGCCGAAGAATTTGCTCTCTTCGCGCAGCGGCGCACGATGGCGATCCGCCAGTAAATCCACATACCAGGCGCCAGCGTTGTGCCGGGTGGCGGCATATTCCGCACCGGGGTTGGCCAGGCCGACAATCAGTTTAATGGTCACGTTTTCTATCCTGCATGGGGCATTCTCTGCCGCGTAGTGTACTGTCTGCGGGCGCGCTTGACAAAATTCTGGCTATTAGACAATACCCGCATTGATGATTTACTCACTAAATCATTAGAATTTGATATGGTTCATAGACTTATTTGTAAATTTTTGTCTATTCGCTGTTCACTAATGTGATCGTGGACGCACTCCGCAGAAGAGACCTTGTCTATACTACACCTATAAGATTTGGGGACATTCCCTGGCAACCCAAAGTCCGGAGGTGACACATGAAACGCAAAAACGCTTCGTTACTCGGTAACGTACTCATGGGGTTAGGGTTGGTGGTGATGGTTGTGGGGGTAGGTTACTCCATTCTGAACCAGCTTCCGCAGCTTAACCTGCCACAATTCTTTGCGCATGGCGCAATCCTAAGCATCTTCGTTGGCGCAGTGCTCTGGCTGGCCGGTGCCCGTATTGGCGGCCACGAGCAGGTCAGCGACCGCTACTGGTGGGTGCGCCACTACGATAAACGCTGCCGTCGTAACCAGCATCGTCACAGCTAACCGTAGCATGATTTCCCGCATCGGCCGCTAAAGGCCGATGCGCTTTTCTGTGTCTCACTTTATCTCTTCCTCTTTTTCCCGCCATATTACGCTCCCATTCCGTCCTGGTCTTCGTGCTGCTATGGTTGCCAGCAAAAATGAATAGCAAGCGCGGTTTTTGCTTGACCCTGACGTTACGTCAGGCTGCAGAGTAGCGGACCTGGCCACAGAGAGGAGCAGTCATGTTAATTCAGGTGGGAGAGCTGGCGAAGCGTGCCGGACTGACGGTACGTACGCTGCATCATTATGAACAGACCGGGCTGTTAACGCCTTCGGCCAGAAGCGAGGCGGGCTATCGGCTCTATAACCTGTCCGCGGTTCAGCGCCTGCATATGATAAAGGCGCTGGCGCAGGCCGGGCTAACGCTCGCCACAATCAAGGACTATCTCGATCGGCAAACGCTGTCGCTGCCCGAGCTGCTGACGCAGCAGATAGATACGCTCAACGCCCAGCTGCGCGATGTTGGCAGGCTGCGCGACCGACTATTGGTGCTGCGCGAGGCGCTGGCGAGCGGCAATGAACCCGATCTGGAGTCCTGGCTACAGACGCTGGAGTTAATGAAAATGTACGATCGTTGGTTTAGTCAACAGGAGTTAGCCGCGCTGCCGTTTGCGGCACAGGATGAACAGCGGGCGCAGGCGTGGCGCGAGCTAACGGAGGAGGTGCAGACGCTGATGGCGAGCGGCTGCCCGACGGACAGTCCGCAGGCGATGCGTCTGGCGACGCGCTGGATGGAGCGCCTGGAGCAGGATACGGCCGGGCGTCCGGAGTTTCTGACCCGCCTGAACGAGATGCATGCCGCCGAGCCGCAGATGGTTGAACAGACCGGCGTCACGCCGGCAATCATCGCCTATATCACCGAGGCCTTTGCCGAAAGCAAACTGGCCATCTGGGCGCGGTACCTTGACGAAGAAGAGATGGCGTTCACCCGCCAGCACTATTTTGACCGGCTACAGGAGTGGCCTGCGCTGGTGGCGAAGCTGCATCAGGCGTGCCGGGAGGGCGTAGCGCCGGACTCGGCGTCGGGTCAGGCGCTGGCCCGGGCGTGGCTTGAACTGTTTCAGTCCTACGCCGGTACCCGGCCGCAGACGTTGCAGAAGTTTCGTCGGGCAATGGAGCAGGAGCCGCATTTGATGAAGGGCACCTGGATGACGCCGGCGGTGCTGAGCTGGCTGCAGCAGGCGACCGGATCCTTGATGCGGCAGGCGCAGGGACCTGCCGCCGGGTGATCACAGGTCAGCCAGCGCGGCCTGACGATCGGGGTAGAAGCTCAGGCGTCCGGGCAGCGGCTTGACGCCGGCGCGCGCTAGCGTGCGTAGCGGCTGAAACTCGAGGTTAGATACGCGCAATTCACAGCCTTCCGGCAGCTTGTTCACAAAGCGCTGGAAGGCATCCAGGCCACCGGCGTCGAGAACCGGCACCGCGTCCCATTTCAGCACCACGATGCGCTTGCCGGCGATCCGGGTCTCCAGATCGTTGAACAAGCCTTCGGCGGCGGCAAAGAACAGCGGCCCAATTACCCGCAGCACCAGCACATCGTCTGGCACCTCGACGTTGACCGGCGCCAGATGAGTCATGCGTGCGATACGGCGCATAAACAACAGCGAAGCCAGCACGATCCCGACGCTGATAGCGATCACCATGTCAAACAGCACCGTCAGCGACATGCACATCAGCATCACCACGATGTCGTCCTTCGGCGCGTGGCGCAGCAGATTGATGACTTTATGCGCCTCGCTCATATTCCATGCCACCATCAGCAGCAGGGCGGCCATCGCCGACAGTGGCAGCCAGGAGAGCAGTGGGGCGAGGATCAGCAGCGCCAGGATCACCAGCAGGGCGTGGATCACGGCGGCAACCGGCGATGTGGCGCCGGCGCGGACGTTCGCCGCCGAGCGGGCAATCGCCGCGGTGGCAGTGATCCCGCCGAAGAACGGCGCGACAATGTTGCCCAGCCCCTGGCCAATCAGCTCGCTATTGGCTTTGTGCTTGGTGCCGGTCATGCCATCAAGCACCACCGCGCACAGCAGAGATTCAATGGCGCCGAGCATCGCCATTGAGAAGGCGGCAGGCAGCAGAGCCTGCAGCGAGGCCCAGCTCAGGGTAAAGTTTGAGCCCGGCATATCCCAGGGCAATACCAGCTGCGGCAGCAGCTGCGGAATGCCATTGCCCTGAGTGCCGTCCGCCAGCTGATAATGGAACTGCGAGCCGATCGTCGCGACATCGCCGCCGAGCAAGTTGACCACCAGCATGACCGCACAGCCGCCCAGCAGCGCCGGGAGGTGGCCCGGCAGGCGGATACCCAGCCGCGGCCAGAGGATCAGAATGCCAAGAGTAACGACGCCGATGGCGGCATCGCCAACGTTAATGGTCGGTAGGGCCATCGCCAGCGCCGCCACTTTCTGCAGATAATGCTCCGGCACATGGGGCATCTGCAGGCCGAGGAAATCTTTAATCTGCATGGTGCCGATGGTGATACCGATCCCCGAGGTGAAGCCGAGGGTGACTGACAGCGGGATGTATTCGATCAGGCGGCCAAAGCGCGCCAGGCCGAAGAGGATTAAAAAGATCCCCGACATCAGCGTCGCCACCAGCAGTCCCGCCAGACCAAACTGCTGGGAAACCGGATAGAGGATCACCACAAAGGCGGCGGTCGGCCCGGAAACGCTAAAGCGTGACCCGCCGGTCAAGGCGATCACAATCCCTGCCACCGCTGAGGTATAGAGGCCGTACTGCGGCGGCACGCCGCTGCCAATCGCCAGCGCCATCGCCAGCGGAATCGCAATGATCCCGACGGTGATCCCGGCGATCAGGTCACGCGTGAAGCGGGCGGTGGTGTACTTTTCTTTCCAACAAGCGTCGATGAGGGCGCGGAAAGGCATCACATGTGAGGAAAATAATCTGTTCACAATAATGTTTCATCCATGAGCGCATCATCTGTCAACTAAATGGCAGGTGAAGGAGGCATTGATCATACAAATAAGGTGCGGAGACAAAAAAACCCGCCGCAGCGGGTTTTTGTGCTGGGCTCGATTAATGTTCGAACATAGCAGAGATAGATTCTTCATTGCTGATACGGCGAATAGCTTCAGCCAGCATACCGGAGAGCGTCAGAGTACGCACTTTATCCAGCGCTTTAATTTCTGGTGCCAGCGGAATGGTATCGCAGACGACAAATTCATCAATGACAGAGTTTTTGATGTTCTGGATAGCGTTGCCGGAGAAGATTGGGTGCGTCGCGTAAGCGAATACGCGTTTCGCGCCACGCTCTTTCAGCGCTTCTGCCGCTTTACACAGGGTGCCGCCGGTGTCGATCATATCGTCGACCATCACGCAGTCACGACCGGCAACGTCGCCGATGATGTGCATCACCTGGGAGACGTTGGCGCGCGGACGGCGCTTGTCGATGATAGCCATATCGGTATCATTCAGCAGTTTAGCGATAGCGCGGGCACGCACGACGCCGCCGATGTCCGGAGAAACCACAATCGGGTTGTCCAGGTTCAGCTGCAGCATATCTTCCAGCAGGATTGGGCTGCCGAACACGTTATCGACTGGCACATCGAAGAAGCCCTGGATCTGTTCTGCGTGCAGGTCAACGGTCAGCACGCGGTCAACGCCGACGCTGGACAGAAAATCCGCCACCACTTTTGCGGTGATTGGCACACGAGCAGAACGAACACGACGGTCCTGACGAGCATAACCGAAGTAAGGGATAACGGCGGTGATACGACCTGCCGAAGCACGACGCAGAGCATCAACCATAACAACCAGTTCCATCAGGTTGTCATTGGTGGGAGCACAAGTGGACTGGATGATGAAAATATCACCACCGCGTACGTTTTCATTGATTTGTACGCTGACTTCGCCGTCGCTAAAACGACCTACAGCGGCGTCGCCAAGAGAAGTGTACAGGCGGTTGGCAATACGTTGTGCTAGTTCCGGGGTGGCGTTACCAGCAAAAAGCTTCATATCAGGCACGAGAAGAACCTCAGGCATGCGTCCAGTGGTGGATGAATGGGCCAATAATGTGCGGGATGGCGCCATTCGATCCAGTCGGTGTATTTAAAGAGCACGATGCAACGTCTGGAACAGGGTGACGTTGTCACCGTAACTCAATTTCCCCGGCTGACTCATTATCAATGTGCCATCACGGCGCAGGATTCAGAGCAGGGCCTGCTTGAGCGGCGAAAGGTTAACTCCGCGCGCCACAAAGCCATTTAGCCATGCCGGGGCAGTGTCCAGCACCTGACGGGCAGCGGATTCGGTGTTAAATTCAGCAAACACACAGGCACCTGTGCCGGTCAGGCGTGACGGCGCATATTCTAACAGCCAGGAAAGCGCGGCATCAACCTCGCGAAAACGTTTTCTTGCGATAAGCTCGCAATCGTTGCTGAATTCACAATTTAATAACGTATTAATTGACCGGCGCGGGGTATTTCGTGGTAGCTCCGGATCGCGAAAAATGATCGGCGTCGGAATACTGACCCCCGGGTGGGCCACCAGGTACCATTTTTCCTCGGGTTCTACCGGCGTCAGTATTTCACCCACCCCCTCGGCGAAGGCGGCATGGCCGCGTACGAAAACCGGCACATCGGCCCCCAGCTGAAGGCCAAGAGTCGCCAGCTCATCTTCCGAGAGACCGCAGCCCCACAGATGGTTGAGCGCCACCAGCACGGTGGCGGCATTGGAGGAGCCACCGCCCAGGCCGCCGCCCATCGGCAGGCGCTTATCGATACTGATATCGGCGCCGCTGCCCGCCGGCAGGCGATCGCTTTCGCTGGCGGCATGCATCAGCAGACGCGCGGCGCGAACGATCAGATTCTCCTCGTCCGGCACGCCGGCCACCGGCGTCAGCAGGCGCAGTTGGCCGTCACTACGCGGTTCGATGGTCAACGTATCGCCGTAATCGAGAAACTGAAACAGCGTTTGCAGGGTATGGTAACCATCGGCCCGCTGGCCGGTGATATATAAAAACAGATTCAGTTTTGCAGGAGAGGGCCAGCGGGTCATCATTTCACGATCCAGTTATCCATCTTCAGCTTGATGCGCTGAGCGCCATTGTTCAGCTCGACATTGGACGGTAGGGCTGGCTGGGTATCGCTGGTATAGCCGCCGTAGGTCACGTGCCAGGTTTTGCCGTTTTGCGTATAGTTCAGTTCACGCAGACGGTACCGATCGTCCAGCGAATAGTCGGTGGCGTCGCCCGGCAGGCCGATGATCCACTGGCGCAGGCTGTTCAACGGGATCGGCATCCCGGTCAGACGGCCAATCATCTCTTCGGCATCAGTGGCGGTATAGGTCTGGCCTTTGTTATCGATCAGCTGCACGCTGCCCGGCTGCGCGGTCAGCGACAGCTCGGTGCTGCCCAGCGGGTTGGTCAGCAGCAGGCGATAGCGGTCCTGGCCGGTTTGCTGCCAGAAGAAGCGGGCATAGACTTTTTGCTCATCGGAAAGATAGGCAAACGCCCCGCGGGTCTGGAACTGATTGAGGCTGCGGACAGCCTGCTGGTGCTGACGCCACTGCGGCGAATCCGGGCTTTTGCCAGGCCCTTGCGGCGTATGAAGAGAACAGGCGGTGAGGACGAGGCTGGCCAGCGGCAGCAGGCGGAACAGTCGATTCATAATGATGACAAATCCTTGATGTCTACAGGGAAAAACGGCGACAGGGAACAGCGGGCCGATTTGTGTAGCAGGTTACATTTATAACCCTTAATGCTAGCGTCGCCGGGCGATAGCGTCTACGTTCAAGTTGTCTGAAATCAAAAAATTAACCTTAATGGCGGTCTTGCTTTAACTATTACTCCAAAAGGGGAGCCTCTCTTTTATTGATTACGCGCATCCTGTATGATGCACTCAGACTAACCTTAGCAACGCTGGTACTACTCCCTCACAATGACCCTTTTAGCTCTTGGCATCAATCACAAAACAGCTCCGGTCGCCCTGCGAGAACGCGTCACGTTTTCGCCGGAAACGCTCGATAAGGCGCTGGAGAGCTTGCTGGCTCAGCCGATGGTGCAGGGTGGGGTGGTGCTGTCGACCTGCAACCGCACGGAACTCTATCTCAGCGTCGAAGAGCAGGATAACCTGCAGGAAGCGCTGATCCGCTGGCTGTGCAACTACCACGGCCTCAACGAAGAAGACCTGCGAAAAAGCCTTTACTGGCATCAGGATAATGACGCCGTCAGCCATCTGATGCGCGTCGCCAGCGGCCTCGATTCGCTGGTGCTGGGCGAGCCGCAGATCCTCGGCCAGGTGAAAAAAGCCTTCGCCGACTCCAGCCGCGGCCATCTTAACGTCAGCGAGCTGGAGCGGATGTTCCAGAAATCCTTTTCAGTGGCTAAGCGCGTGCGTACCGAAACCGATATCGGCGCCAGCGCGGTCTCTGTGGCTTTCGCCGCCTGTACCCTGGCGCGGCAAATCTTTGAATCGCTCTCCAGCGTCACCGTGTTACTGGTCGGCGCCGGTGAAACCATTGAGCTGGTAGCGCGCCATCTTCGCGAACATCACGTGCGCAAAATGGTGATCGCCAACCGCACCCGTGAACGCGCCCAGGCGCTGGCGGAGGAAGTGGGCGCCGAGGTGATAGCCCTCAGCGATATCGACGAACGGCTGAAAGAGGCCGACATCATTATCAGCTCCACCGCCAGCCCGCTGCCGATCATCGGCAAAGGCATGGTGGAGCGTGCGCTTAAGGCGCGGCGTAACCAGCCGATGCTGCTGGTGGATATCGCCGTCCCGCGCGACGTTGAACCAGAGGTCGGCAAACTGGCTAACGCCTACCTCTACAGCGTCGACGATTTGCAAAACATCATTCAGCATAACCTGGCGCAGCGTAAGGCTGCCGCGGTGCAGGCGGAATCGATCGTCGAGCAGGAAACCAGCGAATTTATGGCCTGGCTGCGCGCGCAGAGCGCCAGCGAGACCATTCGCGAATACCGTTCTCAGTCTGAGCAGGTCCGTGAGGAGCTGACGGCGAAAGCGCTGGCCGCGCTGGAGCAGGGCGGTGATGCCCAGGAAATTATGCAGGATCTGGCGCGCAAGCTCACTAACCGCCTGATCCACGCGCCAACCAAATCTCTTCAGCAGGCCGCCCGTGACGGGGACGACGAACGTCTGCATATTCTGCGCAACAGCCTCGGGCTGGAATAGCGCACCTTTCTCTTATTTTCAGGACAGGGTGAATTCACGCCTATGAAGTCTTCTATTGTTGCCAAACTGGAAGCGTTGTACGAGCGCCATGAAGAAGTGCAGGCGCTGCTCGGCGATGCCGCGACGATTGCCGATCAGGATAAATTCCGCGCGCTGTCGCGGGAGTATGCTCAACTGAGCGATGTGGCGCGCTGCTATACCGACTGGCGTCAGGTGCAGGAGGATATTGAAACCGCGCAGATGATGCTCGACGATCCGGAAATGCGCGAAATGGCGCAGGAAGAGCTGCGTGACGCCAAAGAAAAAGGCGACCAGCTGGAGCAACAGCTGCAGGTTCTCCTCCTGCCGAAAGATCCTGATGACGAGCGTAACGCCTTCGTGGAAGTGCGCGCCGGGACCGGCGGCGACGAAGCAGCGCTGTTTGCCGGCGATCTATTCCGCATGTACACCCGTTACGCAGAATCGCGCCGCTGGCAGGTAGAGATCCTCAGCGCCAACGAAGGTGAGCACGGCGGCTTTAAAGAGGTGATCGCCAAGATCAGCGGTGACGGCGTCTATGGTCGGCTCAAATTTGAATCCGGCGGCCATCGCGTGCAGCGTGTGCCGGCCACCGAATCGCAGGGGCGGATCCACACCTCCGCCTGTACGGTGGCGGTGATGCCGGAGCTGCCGGAAGCCGAAATGCCGGACATTAACCCGGCGGATCTGCGCATCGATACCTTCCGTTCCTCCGGGGCAGGCGGTCAGCACGTTAACACCACCGACTCGGCTATCCGCATTACCCACCTGCCCACCGGCATCGTGGTGGAGTGCCAGGACGAGCGTTCTCAGCATAAAAACAAAGCCAAGGCGCTGTCGGTGCTGGGCGCGCGCATCCGCGCCGCCGAAGTGGCCAAACGTCAGCAGGCGGAAGCCTCCACGCGCCGCAACCTGCTGGGCAGCGGCGACCGCAGCGACCGCAATCGCACCTATAACTTCCCGCAGGGCCGCGTGACCGACCACCGCATCAACCTGACGCTCTACCGTCTGGATGAGGCGATGGAGGGCAAACTCGACATGCTGATTGAGCCGATTGTCCAGGAACATCAGGCCGATCAGCTGGCGGCGCTGTCCGAGCAGGAATGATGACCTTTCAGGCCTGGCTGCAGCAGGCGATCGCCCGCCTGGCGGAGAGCGACAGCCCGAGACGCGACGCCGAGATCCTGCTGGGACACGTTACCGGCCGGGCGCGAACCTGGATTTTGGCCTTCGGTGAAACGACGCTTTCTGCTGACGAGGCGGCGAGGCTGGAGGCGCTCCTGGTGCGACGCCAGCGCGGGGAACCTATTGCTCATCTGGTCGGGCAGCGCGAGTTTTGGTCGCTGCCGCTGTTCGTCTCCCCGGCGACGCTGATCCCCCGCCCGGATACCGAATGTCTGGTAGAGCAGGCGCTGGCGCGTCTGCCAACCGCGCCGTGCCGTATTCTCGACCTCGGCACCGGGACCGGCGCCATTGCCCTGGCGCTGGCCAGCGAACGTCCGGACTGTGAGGTCACCGCGGTGGACGTGATGCCGGACGCCGTGGCGCTGGCGTTGCGCAATGCCGAACATCTGGGCATCGCTAACGTGACGATAAGTCAAAGCGACTGGTTTAGCGCGCTGGACGGGCAGCGCTTCGCCACGATCGTCAGCAATCCCCCCTATATCGACGCCGCCGACCCGCATCTCGCCGAAGGCGATGTGCGCTTTGAGCCGTTGACGGCGCTGGTCGCAGGCGACCAGGGGCTGGCCGATCTGGCGCATATCATCCGCGAGGGACGGCAGTATCTGCAGCCCGGCGGTTGGATGCTGCTGGAGCATGGCTGGACTCAGGGCGAGGCGGTTCGCGCGCTGTTCCGCGAAGCGGGCTATCTGGACGTCGCGACCTGTCGCGACTATGGCGACAATGAGCGTCTGACCCTCGGACGTTTACCCGACATGGAGAATGTTGGCTGATGAACTTATTCACGGCTGTCCTCTACCTGCACATTGCCACAGTGGCGGTGTCGGTAGGATTGTTCGTTTTACGTTACTGGTGGATGTATCACCAGAGCCCGCTGCTGAACCAGCGGTGGGTGCGAATTGCGCCGCACTGCAGCGATACGCTGCTGTTTCTCAGCGGCGCAGGGTTAATGGCGATAACGCACTACCTGCCGTTCACAGAAGACGGCGCATGGCTGACTGAAAAGCTGTTTGGCGTTATCATTTACATCGCATTAGGTTTTATCGCGTTGGGCCGTCGTCGTCCGCGCAGCCAGCAGAGCCGCTTTATCGCGTTCCTGCTGGCGCTGGTGGTGTTGTTTATCATCATTCAACTCGCCATCACAAGAATACCGATACTGGGGTAGGTCATGGGGTCATTAGCGGATTTCGAATTTAACAAAGCGCCATTGTGTGATGGCATGGTCCTCATTTCTGAACAGGTCCGCGACGATTTTCCGTCGCGTTTTGTCGAGGAAGAGCTGCAGCGATTGCTGCGCCTCGCGCAGGAGGAGATTGCGCCGTCGTGGGACCAGGAGCGCCAGATAGAACGATTGCTGGAGCTGTTTTATGACGAGTGGGGCTTTGGCGCCTCGCAGGGCGTGTATCGTCTTTCCGACGCGCTATGGCTGGATAAAGTGCTGGTTAACCGCCAGGGGAGCGCGGTGTCGTTAGGCGCGATCCTGCTGTGGATCGCCCAGCGCCTGGCGCTGCCGGTGGTGCCGGTGATCTTCCCGACCCAGATGCTGCTGCGTGCGGACCCGGAAACCAGCGAAGAGATGTGGCTGATTAATCCGTTTAACGGCGAGACCCTCGACGAGCATACCCTGGAGGTATGGCTGAAGGGCAACATCGGGCCGGTGGCGGAACTGTTTAATGAAGATCTCGACGAAGCGGATAACGCCGAGGTGATCCGCAAGCTGCTGGACACCCTGAAGTCGGCGCTGATGGAAGAGCGGCAGATGGAGCTGGCCCTGCGCGCCAGCGAAGCGCTGCTGCAGTTTAATCCGGAAGATCCGTATGAGATCCGCGACCGCGGGCTGATATACGCCCAGCTGGACTGCGATCACGTGGCGCTGTTGGATCTGAGCTATTTCGTTGAGCAGTGCCCGGAGGATCCGATCAGCGAGATGATCCGCGCGCAGATCAACACGATTTCGCATAAACAAATTACATTGCATTAGTCTGGAACCATTCCGGTTACACCCTGATAAGGCGAACTTATGAAACAAAAAGTGGTTAGCATTGGTGATATCAACGTAGCGAACGACCTGCCGTTCGTGCTGTTCGGCGGGATGAACGTGCTGGAGTCGCGCGACCTGGCGATGCGTATCTGCGAACATTATGTCACCGTTACGCAGAAGCTTGGTATTCCCTACGTCTTCAAAGCCTCCTTTGATAAAGCCAACCGTTCCTCCATCCACTCCTATCGTGGGCCGGGTCTGGAAGAAGGGATGAAGATTTTCCAGGAGCTGAAGCAGACCTTTGG
>NZ_JAGRQY010000003.1:0-5808 GCF_018223905.1 Klebsiella sp. 28 | reverse complement strand
ATCACCACCAAACCAATGGCGGCGCAGATACCAAAATAGGTAAATACAGAATTAAAACTCCCAGTTTTATCAAGCAAGAAACCAGCCGCCATCGGCGCGACAAATCCACCGAGGTTGCCGCCGCTATTAATTATGGAAGAGGCGATTGGATAGGTTTTGCTATCCGAAACGGCCATACCGTACGCGGTAAAGGCTGGCCAGCCGATATTTAAACAAAAGCCGACAAAGAATAATCCAATACAAACTGCCAGGGTGCTGGCCGGGATATTCAGCATAATTAGCATCATGACCACCGTTGACACCGCAGTGAACATCATGGTGGGTTTACGCCGGCGGCCTAATAGCTTATCCGAAACCCATCCGCCGCCGATCGCGCCAATAAAGCCGCCGATGCACGGCATACTGGCCACGAAGCCCATACTCATTACATCGAAACCGCGCTCTTTCACTAAATACAGGGGGATCCAGGTTAATAATCCGTACAGCACGCTAACCATCATAAAATACGCCAGGCAGTCACCGAGAATATTTTTTGAGGTGAATAAGCCTTTCGCCGTATCAATTGGCGCCATTTTCTTTACCCGAATGATTTTATCCAGCCAGGTAAATCTTTCGGCAATTAAGATATTTTCGCGTACGCTATTATTATGACTTTCACGCCCGGCATTAATCTCTGCCAGTTCGCTTTGGGAAACAAATCCGCTCTCAGCAGGCTTGGATTTGACCAGCAGATACCACGCGATGGCCGCCACAATTCCGGGTATAGCAAAAGAGAAAAAGACCCACCGCCAGCCCCAGGTTACCGCAATCCACACCGCCAGCGGCGGCACAATAATCGGCGCAAACATGGTCGCCGCGATGTAAACGCCGGTTGCTGTGGCTTTCTCTTTTGGTGGAAACCAGTTATTTATGGTGGAAGCCAGCCCCACCGGGCAAGGCCCTTCGCTCAGCCCCAGTGCCAGCCGCACCAGTTTCAGGCCAAACACCGAGCTCACCGTGCCCATCAGCCAGGTAAAGGCGGAGAAGCCGAAAATGGAGAGCGATACCAGCCCCCGGGTACCGCGTTTGGCGATGAAAAAGCCGGCCGGGATCTGGCTTACCGCATAGCCGAGGAAAAACATACTGGCGATGGCCCCGGCTTCAAAATTATTGATATGAAACTCATCAATGATGAAAGGCAGTACCGCGCCAATATTCGTTCGGTCGGCGTAATTGATGGCATACACCAGAAAAATCATCGTCAAAACCACGAAACGATATTTCGTTTTCCTGGCGTCAGTACAGACCAGCGTATCTATACGTGACATAGGGTTTCCTCGTTTTATACCTCATCCACTTCGCTGTAAGCTGCCGCTTCGGATCACCGCGTTTTACTATCCATACAGGAGCAAGAGATAAATGCTTTTCGCCAGCGAAACAGGTGGTTAGGTGTTTTATAATTGCGATGCAAGCACATCGCAGTTTGTTATCAGGCCTGTGAGAGGAATATAACAACCCCAAAATGAAACGGCATTCAAAAAACCTCAATTATGATTGAGAAAAATTGAGTTAGTGACTTCCCGCAAATTTTTAGCGTTTACTGACCTGCGCGCTTTTAACAAGATAAATTGTTAAGCCCATCACAAATTAACGTTGTTTTTTCGCTTTTCCCTATGCTGTACATCCCGGCTGCGCCACGCTGTTCGCTATTTTCTTTTATTCGCGCCCCGCGCAGGATGCCGCCATGAGCCAACCGCTACCCAATAAAAATCTGCCGATGCCCTCTTTACGCAATATCCAGGCTTTTATTGAAGTCGCCGCTACCGGCAGCCTTAACCTGGCCGCAGAGAATCTCAATATTACCGCCTCGGCGGTCAGCCATCAGATAGCTAGCCTGGAGCACTTTCTGGGGAAAAAACTGTTCTCCCGCAGCAGCAAAGGCGTCACGTTAACGGCGGTGGGAGAAAAATATCTCAAAGAGGTCTCCGGGGCGCTAAATATGATTGGCCAGGCCACCAGCCAAGTGATCAACGATATCCATCAGGATTATTTACGCATTCATTCGGCGCCGAGCTTCGGCCTGCTATGGCTGATGCCCCGTCTGGATAAATTCCGCCAGGCGTGGCCGGCGTTAAAAATCAGCCTGACCTGTTCATACGAAAGCATCCAGTTCTCCCGGGATAATATTGATATCGATATTCGTCACGGGCTGTCACAGTGGCCGACGCTGCTGGTCAGAACTATTAAAAATGAGCGCGTCCTGCCCTACAGCGCAGCGTCTTATTTAGCCAGCCATCCTGTGCAGGCTGTGGAAGATCTGCTGGCCTGCGATCTGATCCACTCCGACAGCACCTTGATTAACTGGAGCAACTGGCTGTCGTGGCACAAGGTCCGCGGCTGGCATAAAAACTTCATTTTTAATTTCGACCGGTCATATATGAGCATCGAGGCGGCCAGAATGGGAATGGGCGTGATCCTCGAGAGCAATCTGCTGGCCAGCGGACACGTGCGCCAGGGGCAGCTGACGCCGGTATTTGCCGACGAGCGGAGCATGCCGGTCGGCGCGCACCACTTCGTCCTCCCCCACGCTAATGAACAGAAGGAGAAGGTCCAGCGCTTCTTCTCCTGGGTCGCCGGAGAGCTGAAAGAGGAAGGGTTCCATATTTGATCCCGGCTGGTGGACAAACCGCCAGTCGGCGCCTAAAGTTAATCAATCGATTGATTAACTTTTACCGAGCGCGATGACCAGTAAAGGCGAACAGGCAAAAAATCAGCTTATCGCGGCCGCTATCGCCCAGTTTGGCGAGTACGGCCAGCACGCCACCACCCGCGATATCGCCGCCCAGGCCGGGCAGAATATCGCCGCTATCACCTATTATTTTGGCTCGAAAGACGATCTGTATCTTGCCTGCGCCCAGTGGATCGCCGATTTTATCGGCGACAATTTTCGCCCGCAGGCCGAAGCGGCGGAGCACCTGCTTGCCGGGGAAGCGCCGGATCGCCAGGCGATCCGCGACCTCATCCTTAGCGCCTGCCACAACATGATCCTGCTGCTCACCCAGGACGATACGGTTAACTTAAGCAAATTCATTTCCCGTGAGCAGCTGGCGCCGACCGCCGCCTACCATCTGATCCACCAGCAGGTGATTGCCCCCCTGCACCATTATCTCACCCGGCTGATTGCCGCCTGGACCGGCTGCGAAGCCAGTGATACGCAAATGATCCTCCATACCCACGCCCTGCTGGGCGAGGTGCTCGCTTTCCGTCTCGGGCGTGAAACTATCCTGCTGCGCACCGGCTGGACGCAGTTTGACGCGCAAAAAACGGAACAGATTTTCGAAGTCATTACCTGTCATATCGATTTCATCCTGCATGGGTTATCGCAAAGGAGTTTGGGCTGATGAAAAAACCCGTCGTCGTCATTCTGCTGATCGTGATTCTTCTCGCCGCGCTGGGCGGCGGCTGGTGGTGGTACCAGAGCAGCCGGCAGCAGCCGCTGACCCTGTATGGCAATGTCGATATCCGCACCGTCAACATGAGCTTCCGCGTTGGCGGTAGGCTGGCCTCGCTGACCGTCGACGAAGGCGACAGCATCCGCGCCGGGCAAACTCTCGGCGAGCTTGACCGCGCGCCGTATGAAAATGCCCTGCTGCAGGCCCAGGCCAATGTCTCCACCGCCCAGGCGCAGTATGACCTGATGATGGCCGGCTACCGCGCGGAAGAGATTGCCCAGGCCGCGGCGGCGGTGAAACAGGCGCAGGCCGCTTACGACTATGCGCAAAACTTTTATCAGCGCCAGCTCGGGCTGCGCGCCAGCAGCGCCATTTCCGCCAACGATCTGGAGAATGCCCGCTCCTCGCGCGATCAGGCGCAGGCAACGCTCAAATCGGCGCAGGATAAGCTGCGTCAGTATCGCGCCGGTAACCGCCCGCAGGAGATTGCCCAGGCCAAAGCCAGTCTGGAACAGGCGCAGGCGGCGCTGGCCCAGGCCAAACTGGACCTGCACGATACCGTGCTCACCGCCCCTTCTGACGGTACGCTGATGACCCGCGCCGTCGAGCCCGGCACTATGCTCAACGCCGGCGGTACCGTACTGACCCTGTCGTTAACGCATCCGGTGTGGGTCCGCGCCTATGTTGACGAGAAAAACCTCGGCCAGGCGCAGCCGGGACAAGAAGTGCTGCTCTATACCGACAGCCGGCCGGATAAGCCCTATCACGGCAAAATCGGTTTTGTCTCGCCGAGCGCTGAATTCACGCCGAAGACCGTCGAGACCCCGGATCTGCGCACCGATCTGGTCTACCGTCTGCGCATTGTGGTGACTGATGCCGACGGCGCGCTGCGCCAGGGAATGCCGGTGACCATCTCCTTTAGCCACGGGAACGGACATGAGTGAGACCGTCATCGCCTTAAACGGCCTGAGCCGCCGTTTTCCCGGTATGGACAGGCCAGCGGTAGCGCCGCTCACCTGCACGATCCGCGCCGGCTACGTCACCGGGCTGGTGGGGCCCGACGGCGCGGGGAAAACCACCCTGATGCGAATGCTCGCCGGATTGCTCAAGCCTGATGAGGGTCGCGCCAGCGTGATAGGCTTCGACCCGCTAAAAGACGACAGCGCCCTGCACGCGGTGCTCGGCTATATGCCGCAGAAGTTCGGCCTGTATGAAGATCTGACGGTGATGGAAAACCTGACCCTGTACGCCGACCTGCGCAGCGTCACCGGCGAGGCGCGGAAGAAAATTTTCGACCGCCTGCTGGAGTTCACCTCCCTTGGTCCATTCACCGAACGGCTGGCAGGCAAGCTTTCCGGCGGGATGAAGCAAAAGCTGGGCCTCGCCTGTACCCTGGTGGGCGATCCGAAAGTACTGCTGCTCGATGAGCCCGGCGTCGGCGTCGACCCTATCTCGCGCCGCGAGCTATGGCAGATGGTGCACGAGCTGGCCGGCGACGGCATGCTGATCCTGTGGAGCACCTCCTATCTCGATGAAGCCGAGCAGTGTCGCGATGTGCTGCTGATGAACGAAGGCAAACTGCTCTATCAAGGGGAGCCGACGGCGCTGACGCAAACCATGGCCGGGCGCAGCTTTCTGGTTTCCAGCCCGCAGGAGAACAACCGCCGCCTGCTGCAGCGGGCGCTGAAGCTGCCGCAGGTTAGCGACGGGGTGATCCAGGGCAAATCGGTGCGTCTGATCCTGAAAAAGGACGCGCGCATTGAGGACGTCCAGCAGCATGGCGACATGCCGCCGCTGCAGGTGGCCGACACCGCGCCGCGCTTTGAAGATGCGTTTATCGACCTGCTCGGCGGCGCCGGGACCGCTGAATCGCCGTTGGGGGCGATTATCCATCGCGTTGACGGCAGCAAAGAGGAAACGGTCATTGAAGCCCAGTCGTTAACGAAAAAGTTTGGTGATTTCGCCGCTACCGACCATGTCGATTTCCAGGTTAAGCGCGGTGAAATTTTCGGCCTGCTCGGCCCCAACGGCGCCGGGAAATCCACCACCTTCAAAATGATGTGCGGCCTGCTGGTGCCCACCTCCGGCAAAGCGCTGGTGCTGGGAATGGATCTCAAGGTCAGCTCTGGCAAGGCGCGCCAGCATCTGGGCTATATGGCGCAAAAATTTTCCCTGTACGGCAACCTCAGCGTCGAGCAAAACCTGCGCTTTTTCTCCGGCGTCTATGGCCTGCGCGGCCGGGCGCAAAATGAAAAAATCGCCCGGATGAGCGATGCCTTTGGCCTGGAAAGTATCGCCCGCCACGCCGCCGACGAGCTGCCGCTCGGCTACAAGCAGCGGCTGGCGCTGGCCTGCTCCCTGATGCATGAACCCGATA
>NZ_JAGRQY010000298.1:0-1006 GCF_018223905.1 Klebsiella sp. 28 | reverse complement strand
CCCGCGATACGGATGGGTTTCGCGCCAGTGGTCGGCAATCTGCTGCCGGGTGCAGACCCACACCTTGTCGTGCTGCTGGATATAGTCAAGGAAACGCTGCAGCGCGCGGAAACGGCCCGGGCGCCCCAGCAGCCGGCAGTGCATTCCCACGGACATCATCTTCGGCGCGGTTTCACCCTCGGCGTAGAGCACGTCAAAGCTGTCTTTCAGATAGGTATAAAACTGCTCCGCGGTGTTGAATCCCTGGGCGGTGGCGAAGCGCATGTCGTTGGCGTCGAGGGTATAAGGCACGATCAGGTGCGGCCGCTGGCTGCCGTCGCTGCAGGTCACTTCGCTCCAGAAAGGTAAATCATCGCCGTAATAATCGCTGTCGTAGTCAAAGCCGCCGTGCTCCACCACCAGCTGGCGGGTGTTAGGGCTGTCGCGGCCGGTATACCAGCCGGTGGGCGGTTTGCCGAACAGGTCGGTCAGCACCTGCACCGCTTTTTGCAGATGCGCGCGCTCCTCAGCGATATCCATGTGCTGATAGTGGATCCAGCGCCAGCCGTGGCTGACCACATCGTAATCCGCGGCCTTGATCGCCGCCACAATCTCCGGGTGCCGCGCCAGCGCCATCGCCACGCCGAAAACGGTCAACGGCAGCCCGCGCTGGCTGAACTCGCGATGGATGCGCCAGAACCCTGCCCGGCTGCCGTACTCATAGAGTGAATCCATCGACATATGGCGCGCCGGGTAGCTGGCGGCGCCGATAATATCTGACAGGAACTGTTCCGAACCCGCATCGCCATGCAGGACGTGATTCTCCGCGCCTTCCTCATAGTTGAGGACGAACTGCACCGCGATCCGCGCCCCACCCGGCCAGCGCGCGTGCGGCGGCTCCCCTGCGTAACCTCGCAGATCGCGAGGATAGTGTTCCTGGTTCTCTCCCATCTCCTGCCCCTTTTAAAATGGATTTAACGACTGAAACTGTCCGCTTAACGCTTTTTTCTCCGGGAACGCTAAGTCC
>NZ_JAGRQY010000297.1:0-9269 GCF_018223905.1 Klebsiella sp. 28 | reverse complement strand
GTCCCGGCGTTTAAAGGGATTGCGGACAAACTGGTTAAAGACGCGAAGCCGGCGCTGGACTGTCCGACGGTATTTCCCTTCGCTCCGAATGCCGTCATCGTCGGCTTCCTCGCAAGCTTTGTCGCAGGGCTGGTCAGTATGTTCCTCTGCCCGCTGTTCGGCTTGAGCGTCATCGTCCCGGGCCTGGTTCCCCACTTTTTCTGCGGGGCCACGGCGGGGGTTTACGGCAACATTACCGGCGGACGTCGCGGGGCGGTGGTAGGGGCTTTTGCTCACGGTCTGCTCATTTCGTTCCTGCCTGCCATTCTCTTGCCCATGATGGGGGATATGGGACTGGGCTCCACAACCTTTGGAGACGCAGACTTTGGCGTTGTCGGCATCGTGCTGGGTCATATCATCGCAATGTTTAACTAACTATTTATCGGAGGTGGTTTATGAGCGCTAAATTTTCACCGTCACTGATGTGCATGGATTTAACGCAGTTCAAAGAGCAGATCACGGCAATGAATAAAAAAGCGGATTTTTACCATGTTGATATAATGGATGGCAATTACGTCCGCAATATCACACTGTCTCCCTTTTTTATTGAGAATCTGAAAAAAATTACTACTGTGCCCATTGATGTTCATCTGATGGTGAATCATCCGGAAGATATCATTCCCATGTGTCTCGAGGCCGGCGCCGATATCATCAGCTTTCATCCCGAGACGGCGAATAACAAAATATTCCGCCTGCTGAATCAGATCAAGGATGCGGGCAAAAAGTGCGGGGTGGTGCTGAACCCGGCGACACCGGCAGAAAGCATTGCCGAATATGCGCATCTGCTGGATAAAGTGACGGTCATGTCGGTTGACCCTGGCTATGCCGGACAAAAGTTTATTCCTGAGTCGCTGAACAAGATTAGAAAGCTCATCAACATGCGCAAAAATAATGGTTATCACTATCTGACGGAAATTGATGGCTCTTGCAATGAGAAAACCTTCGGTCAGATTGCTGAATCCGGGGTAGATGTCTTTATCGTCGGCACATCGGGTCTGTTTTCGCTCCATGAGGATGTCAGCCAGGCGTGGGACAGAATGATCGAGATCTTCCAGCGGGAAACTGTCGCTGCATAACGGGTTATCTCTCTTCGAACCACAGTGTGTATTTGAATAAGCCTTAAAAGATCTGCATCACGCCAGCGATGCTGGTTTGTTATTTAACGACCACTCTATATGAATGCGGGTGAATCATGGATATTTCGACAGTGCTTAATGTTAAAAACATCAAGTTAAATATGACCGCCAGAACCAAAGAAGAGGTGATAGAAGAACTCACCGATTTACTTATCCAGGATGGCGCCGTCACCAATAAGGAAGACTTTATTCGTGATGTCTGGTTACGCGAGGAGCTAGGCTCTACCGGTTTTGAAAACCATATCGCTATTCCACATGGTAAATCTTCCGGTGTTTCCCGTACCGCATTAGCCATCGGACGCACGCAACATGCCATTCCCTGGGAGACCATGGATGGCAGCGACGTCCGCTGTGTTATTTTATTTGCGGTTTGCCTGGTGGATCAAAATGCCACCCATATTCGCCTGTTGGCACAAGTGTCTGGGTCACTGGCGGATGAAGACATTATCGCTAAATTACTTGTTGAATCTGATCCACATAAAATCATTGCGCTTTTCAATTCAGAAACTGAAAACGCCGATGCTTAATACCAACTTGCTAATATCGATTTGTAATTTATTAAATTAATTAACGGAGAAACATTATGAATATTGTCGGCGTTACCGCCTGCACGGTGGGGATTGCACATACCTATATTGCGCAAAAGAAAATTGAAACTGCGGCTAAAAAAGCCGGACATAACGTTAAAATCGAGACGCAAGGAACCATCGGCATTGAGAACCCGTTAACCGCTGATGAGATTGCCGCAGCAGATATTGTCCTGCTTGCTGCCGATGTCAAAGTAACGGGCGAGGAGAGATTTGCCGGCAAAAAAGTCGTTAAAGTCGCGACGGAAACGGCAGTCAAATCCCCCAATAAGTTGATTGAAAAACTCAGTGAAATAGTCAATTCATAATTTTATTTCGGCCTGGCGACTCTACATTAAAGGGCGTGACTTATGTCTCTAAAACAAATATGGCAAGCAGCAAACCCTAAAGGACATCTGCTGACCGCTATCTCGTTTCTGATCCCCATTGTCTGTGGTTCTGGGTTTATTATCGCCATCGGTATGGGGCTTGGCGGAACGGTGCAGGACACGTTAACTCCGGGACAATTTGATGTATGGCAGGCGATGGCCACCCTGGGCGCCAAGGCGCTTGGGCTGTTGCCGGTGGTGATTGCCGTGGGAATATCTGGCTCGATTGCCGGCAAACCAGGCATCGCGCCAGGATTTGTCGTCGGGCTGGCGGCGAATACCATAAGCGCAGGCTTTATCGGTGGGATGATTGGTGGCTATATTGCGGGGTATATTGCGCTGGCGATCATTAAAAACGTCAAGGTGCCTGACTGGGCCCGCGGGTTGATGCCGACGCTGATCGTTCCCTTTTTTGCCTCCATTATCAGCTGCCTGATTATGGTCTATATCATCGGTACGCCTATCGGTATCTTTACGGAAGCGCTTACGTCTTTCCTGAGAAGCATGGGCACGTCGTCGAATTTGGTGTTAGGCGCAGTCATAGGCGCATTGTGTATTGTTGACTTTGGCGGCCCGCTAAATAAGACATGCTTTGCTTTCGTGCTGACCCTGCAGGCGCAGGGGATAAATGAACCCATTACCGCACTTCAGTTAGTTAACACCGCTACGCCTATCGGATTTGGCCTGGCTTTCTTTATTGCCAAACTGCTGCGTAAAAATATCTATAACCGTGAAGAAGTGGAAACCTTAAAATCAGCGGTTCCGATGGGGATTGTGAATATCGTTGAGGGTTCTATCCCGATCGTCATGAATGATATTGTGCGCGGTATCGCGGCGGCGGCTATCGGCGGCGCGTGCGGCGGGGCGGTCACCATGGTCTATGGTGCGGATGCGACGGTTCCTTTTGGCGGAGTACTGATGATCCCCACGATGTCACATCCGATGGCAGGCATCATGGCCCTGCTGGTGAATATCGTTGTTACCGCCACGGTCTATGCCGTCATCAAAAAAGATATCCCTCGCGACGTGATTGTTGATAATGATTACGAAGAAGAGGATATCGACCTGGATGATATTAAAGTGAGCTAACGTATCCCAGGGTTATTTTAAATCAACATTAAGCTCTTCCTGTAAGAACATCAGCCCATGACTAAGCATTACTTAGTCATGGGCTACTCTTTGCATCTGTCATCCCCGAAGAAAAATGGAGCAGGGTAAGCAGAAGATCAGGGGAAATAATCTTGTTGCAAAAATGTGAACCCTTCAGTAGCCTTGTCTCTTTCGGAGACAGGAAATGCTCGTCACTGATTCACTTCTTGCTTACACCCTCGCTGCTACACTGCTTACCCTGACGCCAGGTCTTGATACTGCTCTTATTCTCCGCACGGCGACTGCTGAAGGGGGACGCAAAGCCTTGCATGCCGCGTTAGGCATCGATCTCGGGTGCTTTATCTGGGGCGCGCTGGTGGCCTTTGGTTTAGGGGCGCTGCTGGCGGTTTCTGAGTTGGCTTATACCTTATTGAAATGGTGCGGAGCAGGATACCTTTGCTGGCTGGGCATCCAGTTGCTCCTGCGACCACGCCAGCAATTTAACACCCACCCGGCCGAATCAGATTCCACGAGTAACTGGTTTCTGCGTGGGATGCTGGGGAATGTGCTTAACCCCAAAATGGGCGTCTTCTACGTTTCGTTTTTGCCCCAGTTTATCCCTGCCGGGCATTCACCCGTGAGCTGGACTTTTCTCCTGGTCGCTATCCATGTATTGATTGGTACGCTGTGGTCGTTAACGCTGATGACCGCCACTCGCTATGCCGCAGGCATCCTGAAAAAACCAGCCGTAGTGAAATGGATGGATCGGACGACCGGCTGCCTGTTTCTGTTATTCGCTGCGAAGCTGGCAATGAGCCGCCGGTAATCTCCGGTTTCGTCCTCCCGGGGGGCAATGCCCGCTTTCATCCGGTGTCGCCTTGCCGGAATACAGACTTTCCTGCCATGCCATGGCAAATTTCCTGCACTTTGACGCTCATTGATTATACTTTGATGGCAGCTTGTGCTGCCTCAAGCAGTTGTCGCGATGGTGGATATCAAAACCAATATCCCGAACATTGGGTCAACGGGGCCGAGGAACATGTGTTCATGTAACAGTCGTGGAGGTATGGAAAGATGGGATTATTAAATTTTGTGAAAGAAGCGGGCGAGAAAATATGGGATGCCGTCTCCGGCGACAGTAAAGAAGATCGGGCTGAAAAGCTGAAAAAACATATCGATGGACTTAATCTGCCTGGCGCCGAAAAGGTCAATATTGATGTTGCGGAAGATGGCACCGCAACGGTCACTGGTGATGTCGCTTCGCAGGAGGATAAAGAAAAAATTCTGGTTGCGGTCGGGAATGTCACTGGCGTAGGCCAGGTCAGTGACGGCGTTAAGGTGACGCAAAGCGGGGCGGAAAGTCGTTTTTACACGGTCAAATCCGGTGACACTCTGAGCGCAATCTCAAAAGCGATGTATGGCTCGGCCAATGAGTATCAACGCATTTTTGAAGCCAATAAACCGATGCTGACCCATCCCGACAAAATCTATCCGGGTCAGGTGCTGATTATCCCGGCGAAGTAGGCCACTCAGCAGCAACATCAGTGATGGCAGGAATACTTGCTTTATACCGCTGTCAGAAGCCGCCGCGGACATCTATTCCTCTCTCAACGGCAAAAGAGCCAGCAAGCTGGCTCTTTGTTCCCCCGGGTTCAGGCGCTTACTGTGCGTCAGCCAGTGCCAGTCGGGCCTCTTCCTGCTCGGTGATTTTACGCTGTTGCTCAAGTTCCAGCGCGCCGCGATGAGAGAGGTAGCAGAAGAGTATGCAGCAGACGATCCCGCCCATCAGCAGATAGAACCCGCCGTGCCAGCCCATTTTATCGACCATTACGCCGAACAGGCTGGTGCCTAACGATGCGCCAAAGATATAGCTCATAAATCCGAGCAGACCCACGGCTGAACCGACGGCAAAGCTGGGGACGATTTCCATGGTCTGGACCGAGGCCAGAAACTGCGGGACATAAATAAGGCAGCCCACAATTGCCGCGAATACCGTGACCATCAGTAGCGATTCGCTTTTCCAGTAGCCGATCAGACAGATGAAGATTAGCGTCATACAGATTATAGCTAACGGCATCCGGCGCCCTTTAAACAGCTTGTCGGAGAGCCAGCCGGCCAGCAGAGTAGACGGAATTGCCGCCCACTCAAAAAACAGGAATGCGACGCTCATTTGTTCTTTGGAAAAATGTTTCACCGTCAGCAGGTAAATTGGCAGCCAGCTGATCATGCCGAAACGCACCATATAGACAAACACATCCACAAAGGAGACATACCAGGCGTTTTTGTTACGCAGTACGTAGGTACAGAAGATCTGAAATGCGCTCATGTTCTCCGGCGCTTTCTGGCCGTGTTTGGTCTTCAGCACCACTTTCTCTTCCGGCATCATCTCTGCCAGCGAAGGCAGACCTTCCTCGCGCGGCGAACCCTTACCCAGCACCAGTACGCTAATGGCGAATACCACCGCCACGCAGGCCGGTACAATGTAGCTGGCGCTCTGCCAGTGCTCGGTGCCGAGAATGGCGAATGCGGCGCCGACGATCGGGGCGACAATTCCGCCGCCGACGTTATGGGAAATGTTCCAGAACGCCCCTACGCGGCCACGCTCACGGCGCGGGAACCAGTTCGCAATAGTAATAAAAGAGGGGCCGACCCCCATACCCTGAAACAGGCCGTTCAGGACAACCAGCGCAGCGAAGACCCAGAATGCGGTACTGAATCCTAACCCGACGTTGACGATGGCGCACAGCACCAGGCCACAGGCCATAAAGACTTTCGGGCTGGCTTTATCCGCGAGGCTGCTCATTACGCCTTTACTGATCCCGTAGGCGATGAGCATACAGCTGCTGAGCAAACCGATCTGCGTGGCGCTGAGGTCTAACTGTTCTTTCAGATAGGGCGTGGATAAGGTGAAGTTATTGCGCACGATATAGTACGCCAGGTATCCCAGAAATACGCTTAGCAGCGCCTGCATACGGTATCGACCATAGGTTGCCTGAATTTTCTCAGCAGGAACTTTATTCGCCGACGGGCCTTTTTTTAATAATGATAACATGTCGTCACCTGTATTTACATTGATATGAACATCAGGAGTAATTACCCGAAGGGTGAAATAAGCGGCTAAAAAATTCAAATCGTCGAAATGAGTCAAAATTGACTCAAAATAATGCAGGGACGGGTTGTTTTTGACCCATCTGGCATGAGCGAGATTTTGCGCAATTAATTTTGCGCTGGTTTTATGTCCGGCTTGTGCGGACACTAACAAATTGCCTAATCATTATCTGGTAATCTTTCCCGATATTCCCGGACGCCCGTTTGACTATTTTTCCGCTCGCGGCGATTAATTCACCAGATGTCATAAACGGGTAAGTTTTGTCTCAACGCGGTTTTTACGGTATTTCAATATTTATGAACGGGATCACAAACATATTTCTTCGTGGGGTCAGGATAGTGAGCAAAATGCTCGCGCTGCTACTGCTGACCGCATGGCTGAGACCCTGTGCGGCGCAAGGCAATGAGCTGGTGATGGCGACGACATTTTCTCCCAGCGCCACCGTGTGGATTATCGATCGCTGGCAGAAAGAGCCGGGGTCGGTGATGATAAGGACGCTCAACCGCACCAGCGCCTCGCTGGAACAGTTGCTTGATACGGCAAATGCCGAAAATGTCGATCTGATCCTGACTTCGTCGCCGATGCTGCTGCAGCATCTTCAGGAGCATCAAAAACTGGCGCCGTTCAGCGGTGCGCCGGCAGTCAGCCAACATCTGGTGCCGGAATCCATTCGCTCCACCTCCGTGGCCGTGGCGATCTCCGGGTTCGGTTTGCTGATGAATCGCTCAGCACTGATGACCCGGCATCTGCCTGCGCCAGCGGACTGGGATGACCTGACCGATCCCTGTTATCAGGGGGCGCTGCTGATGAGCAGTCCGTCGCGTTCGGATACCAACCATCTGATGGTGGAGTCGCTGCTGCAACAAAAAGGCTGGATTAAAGGATGGGAAACGCTGTTGACCACGGCGGGAAACCTCGTGACCATTTCATCCCGTAGCTTTGGGGTGGCAGATAAGATTAAAAGCGGCCTGGGCGTGGCTGGTCCGGTGATTGATAATTACGCCAATCTGCTGCTGAACGATCCGCACCTGGCTTTTACCTATTTCCCTCAGTCGGCGGTTTCGCCGACCTATGTCGCAGTGCTTAAAAACAGCCAGCACGCCAGCGAAGCGCGGCGGTTTATTCGCTATCTGTTAAGTCCGGAGGGCCAGACGATCCTCGCCGACGCTAATACCGGGAAGTATCCGGTAACACCGCTGGCGCCAGGCAATCCACGGGCGGCGCAGCAGGCGATGCTGATGAATCAACCGCCATTAAACTATCGATTGATCCTCAAACGTCAGCGTTTGGTTCAGCGGATGTTTGATACGGCGATTAGCTTTCGTCTTGCCCAGCTCAAAGACGCCTGGCGAGCGCTGCATAGCGCGGAGGTCCGTCTTAAGCGTCCGCTGCCCGAGATACGGGCGCTGCTCACCCGTGTCCCGGTGGATCCGGCCAGCAGCGAGGATGAAGCCTGGCTGGCTCAGTTCGACAACAAAAGTTTTGCGGAACAGCAGATGATGGAGTGGCAGCTCTGGTTTCTCAACAACCAGCGGCAGGCGATTACTAAACTGGAAGAACTGAAATGACGGACAGGTCCATGCTGCAACGCCTGCGGCAAATCAGTATCAGTAGCAGTCTGCGCGGGGCATTTCTGACGGGGGCGCTGCTTACGCTGATTGTCAGCAGCGTAAGCCTCTATTCCTGGCATGAACAAAGTTCGCAGATCCGCTATTCGCTGGATGAGTATTTTCCGCGCATCCATGCGGCTTTTCTGATTGAAGGGAATCTCAACCTGGTGGTCGATCAGCTCAATGAATTTCTGCTGGCGCCAAATACCACGGTACGACTGCAGCTGCGCAACCAGATTATCCAGCATCTGGACAAAATAGAACGGCTAAGTCAGGGGTTGTCGCCGGCAGAACGCCAGCAGTTGGGGGTGATATTGCAGGACAGCCGCGCGCTGCTGGCGGAACTGGATCGCGTGCTCTACAACATGTTTCTGGTTCGTGAAAAGGTGGGAGAGCTTGCGGCGCGGATCGACTGGCTGCACGATGATTTCACCACCGAGCTGAATTCGCTGGTGCAGGATTTTACCTGGCAACAGGGAACGCTGCTCGATCAGATTGAAGCCCGACAGGGGGATGCGAGGCAGTATCTGAAACGCGCCCGGGAAGTGCAGAATGAACAGCAGCAGGTCTATACCCTGGCTCGTATTGAAAATCAGATCGTTGACGACCTGCGCGACAGGCTCAATGAACTGAAATCCGGGAATGATGACGGCATGCTGGTGGAGACGCATATCCGCTATCTTGAAAACCTGAAAAAAACGGCGGATGAAAATATCCGTGCGCTGGATGACTGGCCGAGCACCATTACCCTGCGACAAACGATAGATGAGCTGCTGGAAATNNGTGAAAAATAATATGCCGGATACCATGCGCGACTATGTTAGCGCGCAAAAAGCGCTCGTGGAAGCCAGCCGGTCCAGAGAAGCGACGCTGGGGCGCTTCAGAACGCTGCTGGAAGCCCAGCTTGGCAGCAGTCACCAGCAGATGCAGATGTTTAATCAGCGTATGGCGCAGATTGTCCGGGTCAGCGGCGGGTTAATCCTGGTGGCGACGCTGCTGGCGCTGCTGCTGGCATGGGGGCTGAACCATTATTTTATTCGCTCGCGGCTGGTGAAACGCTTTACCGCGCTGAATCAGGCGGTGGTGCAGATTGGTCTGGGCCGGACCGAGGCGACCATTCCGGTTTACGGGCGCGACGAGCTGGGACGTATTGCCGGTTTGCTTCGTCATACCCTGGGTCAGCTTAATGCGCAAAAACAGCAGCTGGAACAGGAGATTGGCGAGCGAAAAGCGATTGAGGCCGATCTGCGCGCCACGCAGGACGAGCTGATCCAGACCGCTAAACTGGCGGTGGGGGGGCAGACGATGACCACCCTGGCGCATGAGATTAA
>NZ_JAGRQY010000296.1:0-773 GCF_018223905.1 Klebsiella sp. 28 | reverse complement strand
CTCCAGAATGCCCGATCCCGCGCAATAAAATGGCGCGCCCGCCGCCCCGGGTGTTGGCAAGCGGGCCGACTCCTGCTACAACATCAGCTCGATATCGATATTCCTTTTGAACGGCAGAGAATCATGAGTGAAAGCCAGACGCTGGTGGTAAAACTGGGCACCAGTGTTTTAACAGGCGGGTCCCGTCGCCTGAACCGCGCCCATATCGTCGAGCTTGTGCGCCAGTGCGCACAGTTGCACGCCATGGGACACCGTATTGTCATCGTGACCTCCGGGGCCATTGCCGCCGGGCGCGAGCACCTTGGTTACCCGGAACTGCCCGCCACCATCGCCTCCAAGCAGCTGCTGGCGGCGGTGGGACAAAGCCGTCTGATCCAGCTGTGGGAACAGCTGTTTTCTATCTATGGCATTCACGTTGGCCAGATGCTGCTGACCCGCGCCGACATGGAAGACAGAGAACGGTTCCTCAACGCCCGCGACACTCTGCGCGCGCTGCTGGATAACAGCATCGTCCCGGTCATTAACGAAAACGACGCCGTCGCAACCGCGGAAATCAAAGTGGGCGATAACGACAATCTCTCCGCGCTGGCCGCGATCCTCGCCGGGGCGGATAAGCTGCTGCTGTTAACCGACCAGCCAGGCCTGTTCACCGCCGACCCGCGCAGCAACCCGCAGGCGGAGCTGATTAAAGACGTTTACGGCATCGACGACGCGCTGCGCGCCATCGCCGGCGATAGCGTCTCCGGACTTGGCACCGGCGGCATGGGCACCAA
>NZ_JAGRQY010000295.1:0-743 GCF_018223905.1 Klebsiella sp. 28 | reverse complement strand
TGGTGGCGGAGATCGATCCTGCCCGCCGTCTGCAGGCGGCCTACGACGGCTGGCACGTGGTGGACCTCCAGGAGGCTATCGCCTCGGCGGACGTGGTGGCCACGGCGACAGGCGGTAAAAACGTGGTTAATCGCCAGGCGCTGGACCGCGCGAAAGCGGGAGTATTTATCCTTAACGTCGGCCACGTGGCGGAAGAGATCGACGGCGATTACCTGCGCCAGTACCCCCAGGAAGAGGTGATGCCGTATATCAATGCCTACCGCATGGCCGACAAAACCGTCTATCTGCTGGCCAATGGTTCGATGCTCAATCTGACCGCTGGCTTCGGCGACAGCCTGAACGCCTTTGACGTCACCCTGGCGGTGATGGCCAGCGGCATCCGCCATATTGTCACCGACGGCATGCGCGCCCCGGCGAAGGTTTATCTCCTACCCCAGGCGGTCTGGCAGCAGGCCCTGTAAACCCGGCGCATCGCCCCCATCGCGGGACGATGCGCTTTACCATCAGGATGACGGCGCGCTATCGGGCAACACAATATTGCTCTGCGCCAGCGTTCCCATCTGGTTGTACATCACGCTGGCGGCATCCAGCAGGTGCATCGCCAGCGCGGCGCCGCTGCCCTCTCCCAGGCGCATGTCCATATCGAGATACGGCCGCAGACCCAGCGCGTCGAGGGCGATCTGCGCCCCTTTCTCCGCCGACAGATGTGAAGGAATAAGATAAGGGTGCGCCGACGGGGCCAT
>NZ_JAGRQY010000294.1:0-2445 GCF_018223905.1 Klebsiella sp. 28 | reverse complement strand
TAAACAGCGCCCCGATGGCGGCGACGCTCATCAGCGTTTCAATGGCGAACCAGCTCCCGCTCTTGATCAGGCGTAGCGCCTGGCGGGCAACCGGCCACAGGCCAACCAGGGTGGTGGCAATAAAGGCCAACTGACCGGCAGGGTGGTTGGCCTGCTCCAGCCCCCAGCTCAAGGCCATCATGATAACCAGCGTCAGTAACGGCAGATTGTCGCGCAGCAGCGACCCTCGGGTTTGCTCTGCTGCGGGAGCACCGGCATCGCGCAGCGTATACCCCGCCTGGCGGACCGCGTTCTCAACCTGAGCGCGGACATCGCCCTCGGCGTTAACCAGCAGCTTTTCTGTGGCGAACAGCACCTGGACCTGACTGACCCCGGGCACCTGACGGACCGCGGTTTCCACCTTGCGGGCGCAGGCGGCGCAGTCCATGCCATCAACTTGCCAGCTATAGCGGGCGTCGCTAAGCGCTTCGGCGGCAGGGGCGGACTCTGTGGCGCAGGCGTGATCTGTACAGCAGCTCTCCGCCGGGGCGGTCGCTGGCCGCATGGTGAAAGACGAGAATTGTGGGACTTTTTTTTCCTGCGCGTCTGGAGTCGACATGGCACCCTCCGGGAAATGATAATTTTCTCATTAGCCGTAGGATACACTCTGGAGTCGACTCCAGAGTCAAGGACTAAATTACAGGTACAGCGCGCGCACGATCAGGAAGTGGCCGGCAAAGTAGAATGCGGCGGCGATGGCGTTATCGGCGCGGAAGCGGCGACGATAGTGGCTCACCAGCCACACGGCATTGCTCAGCAGCAGCAGGGCTGCGCCGGCGAAACCGGACAGCGCGGTGTTGGTGGGGCGGGCAAACCACAGCTCACCGGCCAGCCAGACCATTACCAGCGTCATTCCGATAAAGGTCAGCACCGGCATTTTCATCTCTTCCAGCCGACTCCAGATCACCGCCATTAGCAGGGCGCCGAATACCAGCAGCACCAGCGGCAGCGGCCAGAAGAACGACAGCGTCAGCTGGCTGGCGAACCAGATGGTATACAGCAGATGTGACAGGAAGAAAGCGCCCACCGCGTACATCACCCGCTGGCGCGGCAGCAGGGTCAGGGCGTCGCCGAGCAGCGAGGCGCACAGGCCAGCCAGCACCAGATAGCTGATGGCATTGAACATCGGCGCCTGCCAGGCCAGTAACAGCAACAGAATCAGGGTGACAGGTTTAAAAACCCAGCGTCGCCATGCCGGCCCACGATAGGATGCATCGACATAAAGCCATGCGGAGAAACAGACAGCAATAAATGACCAAAGCATAGTAAGTCCCTGTATCTGTTATCATAAAGAAAGTTACGGATGCGTGATGCTACTACTCAGTGTAGTGGTTTGGCGTAGCAGATGACAATGTTATTCCCGACGCAGTATGCTGATTCCTGATATTTTTTATGGGTAACCCTAATGAGTAAAATGCCCCTCTTTTTTGTTCTGGTCGTCGCGGTGATTGTGGTGGCGGCTTCGTTTCGCTATGTCCAGCAGCGCCGTGAGAAACAGGCGAATGACGCCGCGCCGTTGCTACAAAAGCGGGTTATCGTCAGCAATAAACGGGAAAAAGTGATTAACGATCGGCGCTCGCGGCAGCAGACGGTGACGCCTGCAGGCAGTGAGATGCGCTATGAAGCGAGCTTTCGCCCCGAAAACGGTGGTCTGGAGGTGGTGTTTCGCCTTGACGCGCCGCAATATCACGCGCTGAGCGTCGGCGATCGTGGGATGTTGAGTTATAAGGGCACAGCGTTCGTGGCGTTTACGCCCGATCCCTGAGCCCTTTTCAGGACTATTTTTTCAGCGTCGCCTTCAGTTTTTTCTGCCAGGCGACGAGCTCAAACACGCCGAAAATAAAAATGCGGATTTGCTCAAAGCGGCTCAGCGGCGGCGCCTCTTTCGGCTGCGTCGCCTTGAGCAGCGTCAGCTGCAGACCGTGCATCAGGATCATGAAAATCAGCGCGACGTTGACAAAGATATTCAGCGGCTTCGGGAAGGGCTGAAACAGATTCAATAACAGAAAGGCCCAGACGCACAGCATCAGCAGGCGGCCTAAATTAATCAGCATGGTGCTCTCCTTGGGCCTCACGTTGGTAAAGACGGTAGGCGACCTGTCCGGCCACTTTTTCACGATACAATTGCCAGTTAGCCGGCACCGGCGGTAAGCCGTTTTCGACTTCGCTTTCGACGTACACCAGGGCCTCATCGGCCAGCCAGCCTTGTGTCTCCAGCAGACGTAGCGTCTCCTCCAGCAGCCCCTGACGGAACGGCGGGTCGACGAACACGATCTGGTGCGGGGTCCCCGGCTGGCTCAGGAAGCTGAGGGTGTTGGTGGTGATCACCTTGCCGCGATCCGCTTTCAGGGTGGCGAGATTTTTTTGCAGCTGCTGGGCTACGCCGCGCTCCATCTCCAGCAGCGT
>NZ_JAGRQY010000293.1:0-1543 GCF_018223905.1 Klebsiella sp. 28 | reverse complement strand
GTTTATATGTTTCTATTGATTTTTTTACGGAATGAAGAGAGTGTAAAATATTTTGTGTAAATAGAAAAAAGGAAGTCCCTTCTGTAGAATAGAGTTACCACAACACATTCACAGAAAAGAGGACTTCCATATGAACGATTTTACTACAGAAATTCTAAAGACTCTAGCGAACAAAGGCGATTTGAATGAATTATTCCGTGTCCATTTGGAAAAAGCTGTCAATACGCTTCTCAAAACGGAGTTAACGGCTTTCCTCGATTACGAAAAGTACGATCGCATTGGTTTTAACACGGGTAATTCTCGTAACGGCTCCTATGACCGTACGGTCAAGACCGAGTACGGGGAACTTCATCTCCAGATTCCGCGCGACCGCAACGGCGAGTTCAAGCAACAGACTGTTCCTGCTTATAGACGGACGAATGATACCTTAGAGGAGACCGTCATTCACCTCTTCCGAAAAGGTATTACCATGTCGGAAATCGCAGACTTGATTGAGAAAATGTATGGGCATCACTACACGCCCCAAACCATGTCCAACATGACTAAAGTGCTGACTGAAGAAGTAAATGCATTTAAAGTTAGAACTCTAAATGATAAGTATGTCGCTATTTTCATGGATGCTACTTATATTCCTTTAAAACGGCAAACCGTCTCCAAAGAAGCAATCTATATTGCCATTGGTATACGAGAAGACGGCACTAAAGAAGTACTAAGTTATGCGATTGCCCCGACTGAATCGACCTACGTTTGGAATGAGTTGTTACAGGACATTTACTCCAGAGGGGTTCATGATGTCTTACTGTTTATTACCGATGGCTTAAAAGGCATGAAAGATACGATTCACCAGATTTATCCTAAAGCTAAATACCAACATTGCTGTGTTCACGTTTCCCGTAATATTGCTCATAAAGTACGTGTCAAAGATCGAAAAGAAATCTGTGATGATTTTAAGGCTGTTTATCAAGCTAGCTCAAAGGAAGAGGCAAATACCTTTTTAGGGAGTATGATTGAGAAGTGGCAGAAAACCTATCCTAAAGTGACGCAGTCACTGATAAAAAATCAAGATTTATTGACTTTTTATGAGTTTCCGCCTGGTATCCGCCGAAGCATTTACTCAACTAATTTAATCGAATCTTTCAATAAACAAATCAAGAAATACAGCCGCAGAAAAGATCAGTTTCAAAATGAAGAATCACTAGAGCGTTTCCTAGTATCCATCTTTGATACATACAATCAAAAATTCTTAAATAGAAGTCATAAAGGCTTCCAACAAGTGACGGATACATTAGCTTCAATGTTTACTGAGTAACCCATTATTTTGCAGAAGGACGAGTTATTTACACAAAATTATTGACGCTCCCAACCATTTTGGTAGTTGACTAGGATTAATGTAAATGTAATTAATGTATGAGCTATCTTCGGGTACATTTTGAGCAATCCAGTTAGCTAAATTTAGGTTCCCAAAACCTGTTCTGTATGGTACTTCTGCATTATCCATAAGCGGATTAGCATCAGAAAATTGCTTTGAAACACTTTCGTACTC
>NZ_JAGRQY010000292.1:0-577 GCF_018223905.1 Klebsiella sp. 28 | reverse complement strand
AAAATCACAGGTGTTTACTAAAAAATATCAAATAAATGTTGATTGAATTTATTTTAGATCATGTCTTTAATGATATTAAAGTAGACAATGTGGTCGCCGGTATTACAATTTGGAGGGGTGATATCGAGTGGTTTTAAAAGAGTGGGTATGTCAAGGTGGGCACAAGTAACACCAGGTTTTTTTACCGTAATCCTAAAAGCCTGACGAAATAATCGAAAGATCTTATCCCTGGTAATTTAGAGATGGAGTTTTTTGAAAATTGAGGAAGGAATTTAATCTGGATAATCACTAACGAAACGAGTTTAGAAGAGCTTGTCTCGCTGAGACTTTTTTCATGGGGTGAAGTTAAAGATAACTCGCTTCGAGTATCATTAAAATTAGGAGAATTTCTAAACCATACTTTTGGGGGGATGGTATTTACAAAAATATCATGATTAAAAATGAATCACTATCTAAGAGCTTTTGTAATTTCTTTCTTTCTAACTGGCTGTGGCAATCACCTTGTATTTGAGCCTAATAAGTTACCAGATGGATATATAGATCAGGAATATTATGTTCCAATCACCATCTCTGGAGG
>NZ_JAGRQY010000291.1:0-1573 GCF_018223905.1 Klebsiella sp. 28 | reverse complement strand
GCGGGCCGGCTGCCGACTGGTCGATGACCGGCTTGTCTTTCCCGCCCACCAGATCTTTGGCCGATTTAATAAGGCTGTCCGACAGCCCCTTCCTTTGTTGCCCCGCCTGCCCCTGCCAGGCAAGGGTATTCATCAGGGCAATCAGCGGCGACTGGCGGACATCGCTAATCAGCGTGAGCTGGTCGGTAACATCGGCGATATTGGTCGCCGGATTAAGTCGCAGACTGTTGAGAAAATTCAGCCAGCTGCCGGCGAAATCGGTGAAGTAGCGTCGGGTCAGACGCGCTTTCAGCGCCTCCGGCGACAGGTCTGTCGACACCGTTTTGCGCGAATCGCTCAGCACCCAGTCGATTTCCTCCCGGCGCGAGCTGGCTGCCTTATCAATGGCCTGCTGAATGCCGCCTTCCCATGCCTGGCGGGTAAACATCCCCGGGACCACTTCATCGGTGGTAAACAGGCGGCGCGCATCGGTGCCACTGGTCATGTCTTCCAGCGATACATCGGCAAAATTACGACGCACGGATTTGAGCATGTTCTCATATAAGGTGCTTTCGGCATTGCGGCGACCTAGCTGCTGCAACAGAACCTGACGGCTCTGACTCACCCGTTGCGCATCCGGGATGATCTTCCACTCTGGCCGCTCGGGCAGCAGGGAGAGATAAAAGGCCCACAAATCCGGCGCCAGACTTTGCCACAGACCGGTCGAGATCCCCATTCGCGTCGGCTGGACCGTTTTCATGGTCTGCGCAAAAAATGCGTCATCGGCTTTATCCGGACGAGCCATCATCAGCCAGGCTTTCAGCTGGTCATAGCCCGGTTTCGCCAGCTTGGCTCGTTGGTCGCTATTGGGGGCGGAGTTGACCAGCGCGTTGAGCGCCTGCTGCAACGCGGCATTGGCCGGGTCACGTATCAGGCGATGATTTGCCACACCGTACCAGGGTAGGACGGCGTTTAATAGTTGCTGATGATGGTCCAGACCAAAGCGCCGATACCAGGGCGCCCCCTTCTGCCCATCGTGCACGAGACGGCCGGCCTCATTGCGCAGGGCATGGAGGGCCGTCAGTTGATAGTCAGAAACGGAGGGGTGGGCCACCAGGTCGCGGGCTTTTCCCGCTACCGAAGCAATCTGACTGTAATTGAGGGCAAAGGAGAGCAGCAGTCCCGCCGCCCACAGGCCGAGGATGGCCAGCAGACCGCACGCCAGGCCCCGCTCCCACGCCATTCCCACGTGATGCCCGCGTAAACGGCGGCAGTCATCGACGATCCCCAGCCAGGTGGCGGGCAGCGTCAGGAGATGAGGCTGGCCCGCAGGCGAGGTATCCGCCTCCTGATACGGATCTACGGTACGAGGCTCTGGCAGGCTAAACATCAGGCCTCGCAGCGCAAGCCGCTGCCGCGAGGCGGTCAGCCACGGCGCCAGCTGCCAGCGCCATTGCGCGATCCCCCCGTCGATAAGCTGCTGTCCCAGACGCAGCAGAAAGTCGTGGCGGGTCTCCTCCGCGATCTGGCGCATCCCCTGCTCCCGCAGCGTGGGCAGCATCTGCGCAAGCTGACGGGCGACATCGTCCTCGGT
>NZ_JAGRQY010000290.1:0-3999 GCF_018223905.1 Klebsiella sp. 28 | reverse complement strand
ATTGAGGACAGGCTATGCAACATGACATTCTGAATACCGAAGTGACGACCATTGATGGCGAGAAAACCACCCTGGCATCCTTTGCCGGCAAGGTGCTGCTGATCGTCAATGTGGCCTCGAAATGCGGCCTGACGCCGCAGTATGAGCAACTCGAGGATCTGCAAAAGCAGTTTGCCGCCGAGGGCTTCAGCGTGCTGGGGTTCCCCTGCAACCAGTTCCTCGGCCAGGAGCCGGGCAGTGAAGAGGAGATTAAGACCTTCTGCAGCACCACCTACGGCGTCACCTTCCCGCTGTTTAGCAAAATTGACGTCAACGGCGAACATCGCGCGCCGCTCTATCAAAAACTGATTGCCGCCGCACCGAAAGCGGTGGCCCCGGAAGGCAGCGGTTTTTATGAGCGGATGGCCAGCAAAGGCCGGGCGCCGCTGTATGTGGACGACATTCTGTGGAACTTCGAAAAATTCCTCATCAATCGCCAGGGCAACGTCATTCAGCGCTTCTCTCCGGATATGACGCCGGACGATCCGCAGCTGGTGGCGGCGATTAAAGGAGCGCTGGCGCAATAATGTCGTTTCTGATGCAGCTACAGGATGTAGAAGCGGCGGGGCGCCTGGCCCCGTTTTCTGCGGCCTTTCGCGCCGGGGAGATTGTCCATCTGGTGGGGCCGAACGGCGCAGGGAAGAGCACGCTGCTGACCCGCATGGCGGGGCTGTCCGACGGCCCCGGCACGGTTCATTTTAACGGCCGGCTGCTTGACGAGTGGCCGGCGAGGGAGCTGGCGCGCCGTCGCGGATATCTGAGTCAACACCAGACCCCGCCGTTCGCCATGCCGGTATGGCACTACCTGGCGCTGCATATGCAGCAGCAGGGTGATAGCGCCCGTCTGAGCGATATCGCGGCCAGGCTTGGTCTGGACAATAAGCTGGGCCGTCCGGTCAATCAGCTGTCGGGCGGCGAGTGGCAGCGCGTGCGGCTGGCGGCAGTGATCCTGCAGATCGATCCCTTGAGTAATTCCGCGGGTCAGCTGCTGCTGCTGGATGAGCCGATGAACAGTCTGGATGTGGCTCAGCAGGCGGCGCTGGATCGGCTGTTACACGAGCTGAGCGCGGCGGGGATTGCGGTGGTGATGAGCAGCCACGATCTCAACCATACCCTGCGCCACGCCGGTCAGAGCTGGCTGCTCTGCCAGGGGGAAGCCATCGCCTGCGGGGAGACCGCCGAGGTGCTGAATGAGGAAAATTTAACCGCCGCCTATGCGATCCCGTTCCAGCGCGTTGAGGTGGCCGGTCATATTATGCTCATCGCGTCACAGTAGCACGCAGTTATCTTGTCACTATATTGATAAACAAGCTAAATTATTGCGATAAAGAGACTAGGGACAGAGGGATCATCTGAAATGCGCTTCTGGTTCATGTTGGCGGCGGCGTTAATTTTAGCCGGCTGCAGCAGCCATCGGGCACCGCCGCCGAATCCTCGGCTGGCAGACTCCATTACGGTGGTGGCGAATCTGAACGAGCAGCTGNNCCGTATCGCTACGGCGGCATGACGCCGCGCGGCGTTGACTGCTCCGGCTTCGTGGTGCGCACGTTTCGCGATAAATTTGCCCTCCAGCTGCCGCGTGAAACCCGCGAGCAGGCGGAAATCGGCACCCGCATCGATAAGCGCGATCTGCTGCCCGGCGATCTGGTGTTCTTCAAAACCGGCTCAGGGGAGAGCGGTCTGCACGTTGGCATCTACGATACCGACAACCAGTTTATTCACGCCTCCACCAGCCAGGGCGTCACCCGTTCCTCGCTGGATAACGTCTACTGGAACAAAAAGTTCTGGCAGGCGCGGCGAATCTGACGTCATTCAGAAGCAAGAGGGAAGCGAACGCTTCCCTTTTTTATGCCGATAACCCTGCACTCCGCCCGTGTTAATCCGCTGTTCCAGGCACTACACTGGAGAGAGGAGGAACCATGACCCTTTCTTTTACCACCCACTGGCGGGATGAACTGCCGGACTTTTACACTTCCCTGTCACCAACGCCGTTGGATAACGCCCGACTCATCTGGCGCAACGCCCCGCTGGCGCAACAGCTGGGGGTGCCCGACGCCCTGTTTGCGCCTGAAAGCGGGGCCGGTGTCTGGGGCGGCGAAGCGCTGCTTCCGGGCATGTCGCCGCTGGCGCAGGTATACAGCGGCCATCAGTTTGGCGCCTGGGCCGGCCAGCTGGGCGACGGACGCGGGATCCTGCTCGGCGAGCAGCAGCTGGCGGATGGCCGCCGTTACGACTGGCATCTGAAAGGCGCCGGCCTGACTCCTTATTCGCGGATGGGGGACGGCCGCGCCGTGCTGCGCTCGACGATCCGGGAAAGTCTGGCGTCGGAGGCGATGCACGCTCTGGGGATCCCGACGACGCGCGCCCTGGCGATGGTGACCAGTGATACCCCGGTCTACCGCGAGCGCGTGGAGCCCGGCGCGATGCTGATGCGGGTGGCCGAGAGCCATGTGCGCTTCGGCCATTTCGAACATTTTTACTATCGCCGTGAGCCGCAGAAGGTCGAGCAACTGGCCGACTATGTTATTCGCCACCACTGGCCGCAGCTGCAGGATGAGGCGGACAAGTACCTGTTATGGTTCCGTGACATTGTCACGCGTACCGCGCAGACTATCGCCAGCTGGCAAACCGTGGGCTTTGCCCATGGGGTGATGAATACCGACAACATGTCGATTCTCGGTCTGACCATCGACTACGGCCCGTATGGCTTCCTTGACGATTTTCAACCGGACTTCATCTGCAACCACTCCGATTATCAGGGGCGCTACAGTTTTGAAAACCAGCCGGCGGTGGGGCTGTGGAATCTGCAGCGTCTCGCCCAATCGCTGTCGCCGTTTATCAGCGCTGAAGCGTTAAACGCGGCGCTGGATGAGTATCAGCACGCCTTGCTGACCGCTTATGGCCAGCGGATGCGCGATAAACTCGGCCTGTTCAGCCAGCAGAAAGGGGATAACGACCTGCTGGACGGGCTGTTTGCCCTGATGATCCGCGAGAAGAGCGACTATACCCGGACGTTCCGCCTGCTGAGCCACAGCGAACAGCTCAGCGCCGCTTCGCCGCTGCGCGATGAGTTTATCGACCGCGCGGCCTTTGACAGCTGGTTTGCCGGGTATCGTGCGCGGCTGCGTGATGAACAGGTGGACGACGCGCAGCGCCAGCAGAGGATGCAGGGCGTGAATCCGGCGCTGGTGTTACGTAACTGGCTGGCGCAGCGGGCGATCGAGCAGGCTGAGGCGGGCGATATGGGCGAGCTGGAGCGCTTGCATGCCGCGCTGGCAGACCCCTTTACCGATCGCGAGGACGACTACGTCCGCCGCCCGCCGGACTGGGGGAAACGTCTGGAAGTCAGCTGCTCGAGCTAACTTGCCTCGCCCCGCGTTCAGCGGGGCGCTTACTTGGTCAGAATTAACTTCCCGGCGTGGGTCTGGCGCAGCAGATAGCGCTGGCCGCCATGCTCAATCACTACTCGTCCTTCGCTGCCTAACAGAACCCGACTGCTGATCTCTCTGTCCGTCGCCACGGGATAAGGGGCATTGTCTTTTGGTTTTTCAGCTGTGGCAGTGTTATCCATACGCGTCATAGCTCTCAAAATAAAAATCAAGGCAACAATGATAATCATTATCAATAATGTTGTTTTTGACGGCAAGCGTTATTTATCGTGTTACCGGATTTGGTAGGGGAGTCAGCGAAGAGAATTGCCCGCCGCAGGCGCGGCGGGCGGAGCGGTTACAGGCGGGTGGCGGTGGCCGCAGCCAGCTCGCTCAATAATCTTTCGCTGTCTTCCCAGCTCAGGCAGGGGTCGGTGATTGACTGGCCCCAGGTCAACGGCTGGCCGGGGACCACTTTCTGAGTGCCTTCCTGCAGGAAGCTTTCGGCCATAATCCCGGCGATGGCGGTGGAGCCCGCGCGAATTTGCTGACAGATATCGGCGCACACCTCCAGCTGACGGCGGTGCTGCTT
>NZ_JAGRQY010000029.1:0-142236 GCF_018223905.1 Klebsiella sp. 28 | reverse complement strand
CAGTCCAGCAGCGCCGCCGGGCGATACACATCAGACGCCGTACCCGCGGTTGTGCCGGATGGCGGCATAAATGCCTTATCCTGCTTACAAATGGCATTGGGTCCACCCATGACATTCGTCCGTAGGTCCGCGCAAGAGCATGGGGTCAGTTCATTGCTGAGCGGTTTTTTCGTTTTCAAAGCAAGAGAATACGCATGAAAAAAGGATCTCAAGAAGATCCTTGTGATGTCACGTTCAGCCGTTAACAATTACGTTAATACGACTCATATTTAAGCCCGTAATTCCTACTCCACCTAACGTCAAAAAGGGGCTTTCTATCAATACACCGATCCTCTGTCGGGATGTCGTTAAAACAAAAAACCTCATCGGTAGAAAACAGTAGGTTTTCATCCGGTTCCGTGCGATATCCATTCCCAAAATCAACAATCCATACATGGTAAAAGCCGTCTTTACCCTCGTGTGGAATCCCGTACTTCGCCTGTATTACGGCCTTATTGGCTTCCCACCAGGCTATCTGACGACTTTTCAGGTATGGAAAATGCCTGACCAGAATCGTATTTCCATCGTGAACTGCCACAATCTCAACCGGGGACATATACTGCCATAGTAGATAACCACCTACCGCAGCCGCTACAACCCCCGCTATCAGTCGCTTATTCACCCCGCCTCCCGCTGATTTCCACGGTCGCATTCATCTCGGTGATGAACGGCCTATAGCCGTATTTCACATAGCGCTGCAGCACAAACCAGATCCGGAAAATTCGGCCCTGATGAAAAACAGGGTTCAGGATATCCGCGTCATCAAGCCCGAAGTGGTCCTGTACCCGGTAGTGTACTTTCGCCCGGTAGCTGTCGCCCGTCACCTCCAGTGACTCGAGCGTGATATGCGTCGACCACGTATCATGGACGGTAATCACCAGCCCGTTAGTCTTATCGATCTGACGATCAAATTTAGGTAGAACAGCTTTATTAACTTCCTTAAAGTTGCCCTTTCCGTCGAATAAATCGTCCTTTTTACCGAGAGGAAGAAATCCATATTCGTAGCTAACAGCATCATCCAAGGCCCTTTTAATCCCCAACAACGAGCTATCACTCGAATGGTCATTCAGGATCTGCTCTTTCAGCGCCCTGTCCAGTAATGGGCTGCTGTACGGTGTGCCGCTGTTCCCCTGCATATGATTAATCATGTCGGTGATGATGTTTTTATATGGGCCATGGAAGGAGAATACCTTGGCAAGTCCCCGGAACTCATCAAACATCAGCCGGACACTTTCCTCCCGGGTGACCACGACCGGCGTACTTCCCGTCAGGCTGCCCGGATAAAATACACCATACGAACTGGCGGGCGCTGGTGGGACAAGGGTCAGCGTATACGGGTTCACTTTCGCCGAGACGTCCGTCAGACCAAAGCGCTCTTTCAGTGCTTCCTCGCTCAGATCACCGTGGTGCATGTCCTTTGCGCCGTAGTCATCCATTGCCCTCTGCGTGGCATAAATCAGCGCCGGAAGGGGCATTGGCTCAGGCCCTTTAGCCTTCGCCTCATTCAGTTTTTTCCTGCTGGCTTCCCTCTCCCGTTCGGCAGCCAGCCCGGCATTGCAGTTATATTCGTAGGTGTTATCCAAATCTTGCGGAATGAATTTCGCCCGACACGGGCAGGAGCTGTAACTTTCGATAGAGCCTGCTAGCTGGCGGTTTACACCGCCTACTTCGTACATGTCGCCCATGCCACCACAAATACGGTAGATCCCCGGATGTTTTCCGCAGGTCACTTTATCGCTTTCCCGCGCCTGTGATCGCCCGAAAAATTCGGTGTCTTCAGCACCGGTGATAATTTTACCGCCACAGACGGTACGATCTCCCTGGAAAAGAAAATAGCCTTCCAGCGCCATCAGTGCTTATCTCCCGGCACAGTTAAAAAGCCATCCGGCAGTGCATCGCCCTCACGGAATACAAACATCTGACACCCCTGAGGTGTCGAAATGATTTCATCACCGTTATCCAGCATGCTGCCCACGAGCGCCATCGATTCCCCCTGCATCACCCGACCTTTACCGGCTCCGCAAATAATGGTCGCCTCACGTCCATCCGGATACACAACTTTATCTCCGACCCGCGCAGAATAATGCCCGTCAAGGGTACTTTTGCCGGATGTCTCACGGATCACGCCACCATGACGGGTCAGGCTACCAATCGTTGCACCCCGGAAAATATGGAGAATAGGGCGCTGTAACATTGATTCCATTTCTGCGACGAGTGACTGACGCGACTGTGGCTCAAGTTCTGACAGAAACTCATCGGTAAATGGCGGCTGACGCAGCCGTTCCAGTACATCAGTGGTCAGTTCATTGGTGTATTGCTGTGACATGGTAAATCCTTTTAGTGTATCTGGTTGCTCATTCCGCTCTGAGCGATCATGGATTAGAATTGAAGTTCGATCAGTGTTTCGCATCTGTTCGATCAATCGGGATGCGTTAACTTTTTATAGTGCTTTTAACCTGTTTTTCCCTCGCTTTCCACTACCAGCGAGCTTTTCCTCATCGACTTACCCTGCAGAACCACCCTGCGCGCGTTTTATACAGCAGCCTGTCCAGGATTACGTCTGCCGTTGTCAGGATCTCCATCAGTCCATGCTGTCCACTGGGAACTGATTCACTACGATGGTACTGCTTTGGCCGTAATGGTCTTAGGTGATCTCCAGCAGGCGTTTCTTCGTCCTCCAGGCCCGTGCAAGCGCAGCGCCGCCGGGCGATACACATCAGACACCGTACCCGCGGTTGTGCCGGATGGCGGCATAAATGCCTTATCCGGCCTACGAGTCCTCTGCTGGTTCAAACAGCGTAGGCCCGCGCAAGCGCAGCGCCGCCGGGCGATACACATCAGACACCGTACTCGCGGTTGTGCCGGATGGCGGCATAAATGCCTTATCCGGCCTGCGGGTCCTCCACAGGTTCAAACAGCGTAGGTCCGCGCAAGCGCAGCGCCGCCAGGCAGCGGGTGATAGAACGGAGTTCGATGAAGAGTCCGGATGTAGAAAAGCAAAAACCCGCCTTTTGGGCGGGTTCTTTAAATAGTGGTGCCCGGACTCGGACTAACGCCGCAGGCGTTGAACAGCGCGCTTGCCGCGCTGGCCCCGAAGGGGTGAGCCGCTGTGCGGCGAATAATCGAACGGAGTTCGATGAAGAGTCCGGATGCAGAAAAGCAAAAACCCGCCTTTTGGGCGGGTTCTTTAAATAGTGGTGCCCGGACTCGGAATCGAACCAAGGACACGGGGATTTTCAATCCCCTGCTCTACCGACTGAGCTATCCGGGCAACGGGGCGCATTAAACCGTAATCCGCCCACCCCGTCAACCAAATTTCTTAAATTACTTATCGATTGCTTATCTTTGCGGCAATTCTGCGTTCAAAGGCGCGTTTTGGCTTAACTTCACTGCATGCCGTTATCGCCCTCGCGGGTTTTCCAGCCGCTGGTAATGGCGATAACGTGGCGTAGTCCGGAGATGAGATAATCGCCAATGACCTCCTCGTCCTCACGCGGCGAGCTCAGGGTAATTTCCGCATCCACGCCGTGGCGATAGGCGCCATGATGGCTGAAAATGGTGCCGATATAACACTTCCCGTTCAGCCAGACCGGAATATAGGCCACCGTCTCATAGATATAGTTAACGGCGACGCCGCTGTAGTAGTTATCCGCCTCGTCAGCGGAGGTGCCCGGCGGGATGGGGCAGATCGGCGCGTCGTTGTCGCTGGCGGGTCTGTCTTTCAGCAGGCTGCCCTGCATTACCTCCAGCGAGCGCAGCAGGTCAGCTTTATCGCCGTCGCTCAGGCTGGGGGTCAGCGGCTGGTCTTTCTCCGGGGAGCGGATGCTGTTCAGCGTATAGCGATAGCGAACCGTCACCGCGGGCGTCTGGCTGGTGGTGCTGAACGGGCGTAGCAGGTAGAGGTTATCTTCGCCAAACTGGCCGTTGTACCACAGGGCATACACCTGGCCGTTGATTTTGACCCAGTGGTTCCACTGGTTAGCCCCGCGGCCATTAATGGAAAAGAGGGCGCCGGGCACCCCGGCATCGAAATCATCACCATTATCACTGTCGCTGCCGTTGACGGCGGCAAAATCATCATCACCTCGCTTGAGCACCCCGGTGTAGCTGAAGAGCCCGGTGCCGCCCACATAGCTGTCGATGATCAGGTCGCGTTTGCCGTCGCCGTCGAGGTCGATAAGGGTAAAGCTGACTTTGCCGTTTTCTGAATCCGCGCTAATCGAGGAGCGCAGAAACGCCTGCCACTCATCATCGCTGATATCCGGGGACGGTTTACTGGTCGTGATCAGCGTATCGTCGGCGTAAGTGAGCGTGAAGTCGGTAATATGGCCGGTTAACGGAAACTGCTCGGCGACCTTATTCAGCGACAATTCTGGATCGCTTTTTTGCGCTTTCAACACTGCGTTATACAACGTGCGCAGAGCCAGGTTATCCGCCTCTTTCTGCTGCCTGGGGATCACCTGGCTGACAAAGGTCGGCAGCATCCAGGTGCCACCCGGGGTGATTTCCCGACACATACCGGTGCTGTACTTCAGGCTGGGGGTAAAGGTTTTACCATCCCAAACGCGCGTCTCGCCGGTGACGCAGTCGGCCATGCCCCGTTCTTTGTGCAAAAAGACGATAGCGCCGTCGGCGTAGCTGGAGGCCTCGGTAGTGAGCAGTCGCGGTTTGCTCAACTGGTCGTTATCGACCAGCCACAGGGCATAACCGTCGTTATAGGGCGCTCGCCAGCAGAGCGCCTGCGCCAGAGAATGGGTTTTATCCAGCGCGGTCAGCGTGATCTGGCGATCTGCCGCCGGAATGGCCTGATTCTGCCAGTCGTCGCAGCGCTGGTTCAGCAGCGGCGTCAGGATGGGCAGCAGTTTCTGGCGCTGAAGCATACTCAACGGCACTGGCTGCGCGTTATGGAGAACCGGGGCGGCGATAATTTCCGGGGCGGGAGTGGCTGGCAAAATGGCATCGTCGCCGGCATCGCCTTTATCCAGCAGCGCATCGGCGGTGCCGGTGCGTCGCTGAAACGCATCCATTTTACCCAGCACCTCGCGGCTGCCGGCGCTGGAAAGCGGCAGGTGCTGGCCGTTAAGGGTGAATTCGATTTTGCGCTGATTCGTTAACGCCTGTAGCAGGGCGGTGGTCTGATCGCTGTCGAGGCGAAAGTGGCTGTCGTCGAGAGCGTCCAGCGCGCCAAAATCCCGGTCGTCGATCAGCAGGCTGGCGGTGGAGTCGGCGGGGATATCGTGCTCGATTTGCGCAAAGGTTACCGTAGCGGTGAGGTGCTGTTCGCTGCCCGCGTTGCGGGTCAACAGCACGCTGACCTCACCCATGCGGACGCCGTAACCCGCCGCCCGGCAGGCGCCGGTATTATCGCAGGCGAGCTCCCAGTCTTTTTGTGCAAAGGAAAAACCTTGCAGGGGAGCCGCCAGCAGGGGCGTAGAGCAGAGGCCCAGCCAGGCAGCCCAGAAGAACGCGCGCATATCAATCCCTGTCAGCAATCAGTGAGGGGGAAATTATAGGCGCGACGTGGCGGTTAGGATATCAGAATCAGGTCAAGGCGCCGCCCATACGGCACTGGGCGAAGCGTAGAATATCTTCAGCCAGCCGCCGGGCGGTATCCACATCCGTCTGGCTACGTTTGACCAGCAGACGGCTCAGACAGCCCTCGACAATCAGCTCCATCTGCTTGGCGACCATTTCCGGGTCATCCACCTCCAGCTGAGTCAGCAGCTCGTGAGTGTAGGCCAGCGAAGCCTGCTTCTGCTGTTCCGCCAGCTGGTGAATGGGGTGCTGAGGATCCGGGTAGAAGGTGCAGGCGGCGATAAACAGGCAGCCCGGGTACCGCTGGTTGCTTACGCAGGTGGTGAGTGCGGCATAGCGTGCCAGCAGCTTTTGCTCTGCGCTTAAGGTCTCGTCCAGCAGGAGCTGACGACGCCAGGCATCCACCTGCTGGCTCAGATAGCGAAGCGCGTCGTACAGCAGCGCTTCGCGGTCAGGCCAGAAGCGTTTCAGGTCGCTCGTCGGGCAGGACACGCGCTCAGCGACCATCTCCAGCGACGTGTTGGCGATACCTTCAATTTCAAGAATCTTAATGGCTTCTGCCAGGACGTCTTCACGTAGCACGGTGTTCTCCTCCATCTTTCCTCCTAAAGTGTCGCTCACGCTTGCCAATCGCGCAAATGGGCGCTGAATGCCGCGGCATCCATAAAGCCGGTGACTCGCCGCTCAGGCTGTTCCTGACCCTCAGCGTTGAAGAACAGGATCGTCGGCAGACCCAGCACCTGCAGGTGTTTCAGCAGCGCGACGTCTTGCGGGCTGTTCTTCGTCACATCAACCTGTAATAACACGGTGCCTTTCAGCGCCTGCTGCACGTCAAGTGAACTAAAGGTGTATTTTTCAAACTCTTTGCAGGCCACGCACCAGTCGGCGTAAAGATCGAGCATCACCGGTTGACCTTTCGCCTGCGCCAGCGCCTGGTCAAGCTCGGCCACCGAGCTGACGCGGGTGAAAGCCAGGTGCGCCTGCTGCTCGGCCGCCGGGGCGCCAAACGCCCAGTCCTGCAGAGGCCGCGCGCTGACCAGCGCGGCGGCAAGCAGAATGATCTGTACCAGCCGCATCCACGGCCGGGTAGCGCCCAGCGAGGTGATAAACGCCCAGCTGAAGAAGGCGACACCGAGCATTGACCACAGCCGTAACCCCCACTGGTCGCCGAGTATGCGTTCCAGCAGGAAGACGGGCAGGGCAAGGATCACAAACCCGAAGGCGGTTTTCACATGGCTCATCCACGGGCCGCTTTTCGGCAACAGGCGATTGCCAAACACGGTCACAAGGATCAACGGCAGACCCATGCCCAGCGCGTAAAGGTACAGCGTGCCGCCGCCCAGCCACAGATTACCGCTCTGGGCGATATACAACAGAATGGCGCTTAGCGGCGCGGTGGTGCAGGGAGAGCAGATCAGCCCGGCAATAGCGCCCATCGCAAAGACCCCGCCGGGCGAGCCGCCCTGGCGCTTATTGCTGAGCAGCGTCAGCCGGGTCTGCAGCGACGACGGCAGCTGCAGCGTGAACAGGCCGAACATGGAGAGCGCCAGCAGTATAAACACTGCCGACAGGCCGACCAGGACATATGGGTGCTGCAGGGCCGCCTGGAACTGCAGCCCGGCGGCGGCTACCACCAGCCCCAGCGCGGTATAGGTCAGGGCCATCCCCTGGACGTAAATAAAGGCCAGCAGCATGGCGCGCGGGGTGGAAAGCCGCTGTTTTCCGCCCAGCACGATGCCCGAAATCAGCGGGTACATCGGCAGCACGCAGGGGGTGAAGGCGATACCAATGCCAATCAGCAGCGCCCACAGGGCGGTGAAGGGCAGACGAGCGGGGACGTCTGCTGGCGGCGCCATGGCAGGCGCCTGCGGCACGGCGTTCTCCTCCATCGGGCGCGGTTCAACCGGCAGCGGCGGATTGAAGGCCGGGCGATGGTTCAGCGACGACACGGGCGCGGCGGCGGTTGGCTGAGCGTCGTTTGAGGCCGCCCGCACGGCGCTCAGCGGGATCACTTTAGTCTCCGGCGGATAACAGAATCCGGCATCGGCGCAGCCCTGCCAGGTGACGGTGAGAGTAGCCTCTTTGTCCGCCTCCTTCACCGTCACCGGCACGGTCAGGCGTTGGCGAAAGATCTCGCTTTTGCCGTAAAACTCATCTTCATGCCACTCTCCCGCCGGCAGCGCCGGTTCGTCGATCGTCGCCCCGGCGGCGCTGAAGGTAAACTGTTGACGATAAAGATAATAACCATCCTTGATTTGCCAGCTCAGGTTGACGTCATGCTGTTGCTGCTGAAAGTCAAAGGCGAAAGCTTGATCAGCAGGCACGAAGTTCGAGCGCCCCGGCGCGTCGAATAACCCGGCGGTGGCTGATGTGCTGCACAGCAGCAGGATCAGCGTAATGATGCGGTAAGCCATGAGAGGTAATCGTTGTCTCCATGCGTGACGGGTAGAACCAGCAGTTCTGGGGTTTGATACGGATGGTGTGACTTCAGGCAGTCCAGCAGCGCCTGCTGATGAGCAAGGTCAGTTTTGAGTAGCATCTGCACTTCATACTCCTGCTCGAGTTTCCCTTCCCAGTAATACAGAGAGGTGGCTCCCGGCAGCAGCGTAGCGCAGGCTGCCACCTTTTCCGCCAGCGCTTTTGCCGCCAGATCCTGGGCGGTCGCTTCGTCCGGCGCGGTACAGAGCACAACAACAGCATCAGGCGTAGTCATCATGAACCTCGTATCAGCGAAAAGAGGCACTATAACACGCAAGATGCGGGGATATTAGCGTAACGAGCGGGGAAAGTGAGGGCAACGGAAGGCGGGCCCGTAGTGGGCCCGCCGCCAGCGGTATTTACAGCATAATCCCGCCAAAGATAAAGCCGAGGATCACGCACAGCGTGATAGCGATAACGCCGGGGATCAGGAAGGCGTGGTTAAAGACATATTTACCAATGCGGGTTGAGCCGGTGTCGTCCATCTCTACCGCCGCCAGCAGGGTTGGGTAGGTCGGTAGAACGAACAGCGCCGAGACCGCGGCAAACGAGGCGATAGCCGTCAGCGGGCTAACGCCCAGCAGCAGCGCGGCAGGCATCAACGCCTTGGTGGTGGCTGCCTGCGAGTAGAGCAGCGTGGCGGCGAAAAACAGTACCACCGCCAGCAGCCATGGGTAATTGTGCAGCAGATCGCCGGCCACGGCCTGGATGTCGCTGATATGCGCTTTAACGAAGGTATCTCCCAGCCAGGCGACGCCGAGGACGCAGACGCAGGCGCTCATCCCGGACTTAAAGGTGCTGGCGTTGAGCACTTCGCCGGTGTCGATTTTACAGGTGATGCTAATCAGGGTGGCGATGGTCAGCATAAATACCACGATCGCCTCGTTACGCGGCAGCACCGGGTTCTTAATCAGGCCGACGGTATCGCTGATGGCCGTGGCGTAGAACATCACCGCCACGATGCCGATCAAAAACAGCAGAACTGAACGTTTGGCGTGCGGCTGCAGCTCAAATACCTGGCTACCGCGCAGTCTGACTTCCCCCTTGGCCAGCCGCTCCTGGTAAACCGGATCGTCTTTCAGTTCGCAGCCGAGGAAGTTGCAGACGATAGCGGTGAGCATCACCGCCAGCAGCGTGACCGGAATACAGATGGCCAGCAGCGTCAAATAGCTAACGCCCAGCGGTTCAAGGATACCTGCGAAAAAGACCACTGCGGCGGAAATGGGCGAGGCGGTGATCGCTATCTGGGAGGCCACCACCGCAATCGACAGTGGACGAGACGGACGAATGCCTTGCTCTTTGGCAACTTCGGTGATCACCGGCAGCGTGGAGAAGGCGGTATGGCCGGTGCCAGCGAGCACGGTCATAAACCAGGTCACCAGCGGGGCAAGGAAGGTAATGTACTTCGGGTGGCGGCGCAGCATCCGTTCGGCGAGGCTGACCAGGTAATCCATCCCGCCGGCGACCTGCATGGCGGCGATAGCGGCAATCACCGCCATAATGATTTCAATAACGTCGAAGGGGATCGCACCCGGTTTAATTTGAAAAATAAGCGTCAGGACAAGGACGCCAAGGCCACCGGCAAAGCCGATACCGATGCCGCCGAGCCGGGCGCCGAGATAAATCGCCAGCAGGACAATAACCAGTTCTGCACCAAACATGTATGCCTTCCTTGTTTTTAACAAGTTGATATTGAATTGTTGTATTTTAGTAAAACCAAAAAGCAAAAAAGGCATGTCATCGCTGACATGCCTTTGAATGACTAACCTGAAAGATTACTGTTCGCTTTCATCGGTATAACGCTTTGCTTTATAAGCGGGATGCATCAGGTTTTGCGCAGAGAAAATATCATCCAACTCCGCCGCCGTCAGCAGTCCGCGCTCCAGCACCACTTCCCGTACGCTCTTGCCGGTTTCGGCACAGATCTTGCCGACGATATCGCCATTGTGGTGGCCAATAAACGGGTTGAGGTAGGTGACGATGCCGATGGAGTTGTAGACGTAGCCTTCACATACCGCTTTATTGGCGGTGATGCCGTTAACGCATTTCTCCAGCAGGTTGTAGCAGGCGTTGGTCAGGATATGAATCGACTCGAACATCGCCTGGCCGATCACCGGCTCCATCACGTTCAGCTGCAGCTGACCGGCTTCGGAGGCCATGGTCACAGTGGTATCGTTGCCGATAACTTTGAAGCAGACCTGGTTGACCACCTCCGGCACCACCGGGTTAACCTTCGCCGGCATGATTGAAGAGCCAGCCTGCAGCTCAGGCAGGTTGATTTCGTTGAGGCCCGCGCGCGGACCGGAAGAGAGCAGACGCAGGTCGTTACAGATCTTGGATAGTTTCACCGCCAGGCGTTTCAGCGAGCTGTGAACCATAACGTACGCCCCGCAGTCCGAGGTGGCTTCAATCAGATCTTCCGCCGGGACGACCGGTAAGTTGCTTACTTCAGCCAGCTTCTGCACCGCCAGCTGTTGATAGCCGTCCGGGGTGTTGAGGCGAGTACCAATGGCGGTGGCGCCGAGGTTCACCTCCAGCAGCAGCTCCGCAGTGCGCAAAATGCTTTTGGTCTCTTCATTAAGCAGCACATTGAAGGCATGGAATTCCTGGCCGAGGGTCATCGGCACCGCGTCCTGCAGCTGGGTGCGGCCCATTTTGAGGATGTCCTGGAACTCCACGGCTTTCGCCTGGAAGCCTTCGCCCAGCTGTTTAATCGCATCGATTAACTTAAGGATGGAGGCATACACCGCAATGCGGAACCCGGTGGGGTAAGCATCGTTGGTGGACTGGCATTTGTTGACGTGATCGTTTGGGTTCAGGTACTGGTATTCGCCTTTCTGGTGGCCCATCAGCTCAAGGCCAATGTTCGCCAGGACTTCGTTGGTGTTCATGTTTACGGAGGTACCGGCCCCGCCCTGGAAGACATCGACCGGGAACTGGTCCATGCATTTGCCGTTATTCAGGACTTCGTCACAGGCGGCGATAATCGCATTTGCCGCGCTTTTGGGAATGGTCTGCAGCTCCTTGTTCGCCAGCGCGGCGGCTTTCTTAACCATGACCATGCCGCGCACGAATTCTGGTATGTCGCTGATTTTGCTGTTGCTAATGTAGAAGTTTTCAATCGCTCGCAGAGTATGAACGCCGTAGTAAGCGTCCGCGGGAACTTCCCTGGTGCCCAACAGATCTTCTTCGATACGAATGTTGTTTAACATGTGAACCTTCTTTTCAAGCTGCCAATGAATTCACCAAACACACAGAATATCCAGTATTCAGTATATTTTCTGGCCGACGATTATTTCCTTAACCGGCCTGGTGCCCAAGATCATATGCTGATGATAGCGAATATCAGTAAGCTTGATCACTTATTACATTGCGGCTATGAGAAGATTTATTAATCTGTGAAATGGGTCACCGCTTTCTTATTTCTGAGAAAAATAAGCCTTTCCGCTGATTGAAAAGCCGCTCAGCATCCCCATGTTAGTGGGATGCGATCAGCAAATTGATGATTACGGGCGCTGAACGCAGCGCCCGTTGATGAAGGAGACGCCGGTGCGTTGGATTCCGTTTATTGCCTTTTTTCTTTACGTTTACATTGAGATATCGATCTTTATCCAGGTTGCGCACGTGCTGGGCGTCTTTATGACCCTGATCCTGGTGATCTTTAGCTCGGTGGTAGGGATGTCGCTGGTGCGTAACCAGGGCTTCAAAAACTTCCTGCTGATGCAGCAGAAGATGGCCGCGGGCGAGAGCCCGGCGGCGGAGATGATCAAGAGCGTATCGCTGATTATCGCTGGTCTGCTGCTGTTGCTCCCGGGGTTCTTTACCGACTTCCTCGGCCTGCTGCTATTGCTGCCGCCGGTGCAAAAGCATTTGACGATGAAGCTGATGCCGCACCTGCGCTTCAGCCGGATGCCGGGCGGCGGCTTTAGCGCCGGTACTGGCGGCGGAGAGACCTTCGAAGGGGAATTCCAGCGCAAAGATGAGCAGCGCGACCGTCTGGACCATAAGGACGATCGCCGCGATTAACATCCCCCCGGCCCGGTCAGCAGATGCGACCGGGCCGCTTTCTTTGCAGGCCTACACGCTTCCCGTCGCCAGCTTGCGCCTGGGTAAAAACAGCCACAGCCCCGCCAGCATCACCAGCGCGTACAGGCTTTTCCAGCCGACCATCGCCAGCAGCAGCAGACAGAGAATGCTGCCCACCACCGCCAATAGCCGATAGCGACCGCGCAGCAAACGACAACCCGCCAGCATGCACAGCAGATAGATCATGATGAAAATGCCATTGGCGTAAACGATCAGCGCGTCCAGATTGATATCGAGCAGATAGATGCCAAGGGTGCTAACTACGCAGGATCCCAGCACGGCGTTGAGGGCGTTGCGCGGGATCTGCCGTGGCGACAGCCTTGCGAGGTAGCTGTGTGGCTTATGCTGCGCTTGCGACCAGACCAGGCGGGCAAAGCTTTGAATATAGATGTTGAGGCTGGCGAAACAGGCGAGATAGCCGATGACGCAGGCTACCCACAGCGCTTCGACGCCGAACAGACGGACCACGATATTCGGTAATGACGCCGCCGCCGCCATCTCCTCGCCAAAGGCGTGGAAGTGCAGCACCAGCACGGTGCAGGCCCAGTAGACCGAGCCGGCAAGCAGCAGGCCTATCATCAGCGCCCTGGGGAAATCACGCTCGGGATGTTTAAACTCCGAGGCGAGATGTGCGAAGGCTTCCAGACCGACAAAGCACCAGAACATCACCGACAGCGCCGAAAAGAGTTGCCCGCGGTCAATCTCCGCCGGGGCCGGGAAGGGGATCTGCGCCGGGCTTATCCCGCCGCGCCACCAGACTACGACGATCAGCGCCACAATCAGTATGGCAACCAACGTCTGCAGGTTGGCGCTGGAGCTGGCGCCACGCGAACCGACCCACCAGACGATGGCCAGGGTGCCCAGCTCCGCCAGCAGCAGCTGCGCATCATGCCAGCCGAACAGCGCCTGGCCAAAACCGGTGGCGATGTGCAGAGCGGCGGGGAGTCCGACCGGGATAACCGATAAAAACAGCCAGCCGGTGACGCTGGCCAGACGTGGCCCAAAGGCCATATCGACAAAGTGGGCCACGCCGCCCGCGCTGGGAAAATGGCGGCCGAGCAGGGCGAAGACGATGGCAATCGGGAAAACAAGGAGAATGAGCAGCGGCCATGCCCACAGGCTGTTATCGCCAGCGACCAGCGCCGCCAGCGCCGGGACGGCGAAGACGCCGGTACCCAGCAATGAGGTGGAAAGCAACCCAACTCCCTGTCCCAGCCCTAACTCCTGTTTTAAACCACTCATGATTCAATCCTGCGCCAGTGAAAAAAAAGAGAGTATCACAATCGCTTTTCCTTATGACCGATTGCCTGACATGGCCGCTTTTTGTGCGCCAGCGCAAAGGTAAAAATTTTTTTTAATTTTGCCCTTGAAGCCGTAAATGGCCATCCCCATCTCTCTCTGCACTAGCCGGTAAACCGCGTTCGGCCCGGCGTCACCCATAACTGATAATGACTTTCTCGAAGGAGAGCTATCAATGAGTATTCGTCCGTTACATGATCGTGTGATCGTCAAACGTAAAGAAGTTGAAACCAAATCTGCGGGCGGCATCGTTCTGACCGGTTCTGCAGCAGCTAAGTCAACTCGTGGCGAAATCATCGCTGTCGGTAAAGGCCGCATCCTGGAAAACGGGACCGTGCAGCCGCTGGACGTTAAAGTTGGTGACATCGTGATTTTCAACGATGGCTACGGCGTGAAGACTGAAAAGATCGACAACGAAGAAGTACTGATCATGTCCGAAAGCGACATCCTGGCAATTGTTGAAGCTTAATTCGCACGACCCTGAACGAATTTGAGGAATAAAAGAAATGGCAGCAAAAGACGTAAAATTCGGTAACGACGCTCGTGTAAAAATGCTGCGCGGCGTAAACGTACTGGCAGATGCAGTTAAAGTGACCCTGGGCCCGAAAGGCCGTAACGTGGTTCTGGACAAATCCTTCGGCGCGCCGACCATCACCAAAGATGGTGTTTCCGTTGCACGTGAAATCGAACTGGAAGACAAGTTCGAAAACATGGGCGCGCAGATGGTGAAAGAAGTTGCCTCTAAAGCGAACGACGCAGCAGGCGACGGTACCACCACCGCAACCGTACTGGCTCAGGCTATCGTGAACGAAGGCCTGAAAGCTGTTGCTGCAGGCATGAACCCGATGGATCTGAAACGCGGTATCGACAAAGCGGTACTGGCTGCAGTAGAAGAGCTGAAAGCGCTGTCCGTTCCGTGCTCTGACTCCAAAGCTATCGCTCAGGTAGGTACCATCTCCGCTAACTCCGACGAAACCGTCGGTAAACTGATCGCGGAAGCCATGGATAAAGTTGGTAAAGAAGGCGTGATCACCGTTGAAGACGGTACCGGTCTGGAAGACGAACTGGACGTAGTTGAAGGTATGCAGTTCGACCGCGGCTACCTGTCTCCGTACTTCATCAACAAGCCGGACACCGGTGCCGTTGAGCTGGAAAGCCCGTTCATCCTGCTGGCTGACAAAAAAATCTCCAACATCCGCGAAATGCTGCCGGTTCTGGAAGCCGTAGCGAAAGCTGGCAAACCGCTGGTCATCATCGCTGAAGACGTTGAAGGCGAAGCGCTGGCGACCCTGGTGGTTAACACCATGCGCGGCATCGTTAAAGTGGCTGCGGTGAAAGCACCGGGCTTCGGCGACCGTCGTAAAGCTATGCTGCAGGACATCGCTACTCTGACTGGCGGTACCGTTATCTCTGAAGAGATCGGTATGGAGCTGGAAAAAGCGACTCTGGAAGACCTGGGCCAGGCGAAACGCGTGGTTATCAACAAAGACACCACCACCATCATCGATGGCGTTGGCGAAGAATCCGCAATCCAGGGCCGCGTAGCTCAGATCCGTAAGCAGATCGAAGAAGCGACCTCCGACTACGATCGTGAAAAACTGCAGGAACGTGTCGCTAAACTGGCTGGCGGCGTAGCAGTAATCAAAGTCGGTGCGGCTACCGAAGTTGAAATGAAAGAGAAAAAAGCACGCGTCGACGACGCCCTGCACGCAACCCGTGCTGCGGTTGAAGAAGGCGTGGTGGCTGGCGGCGGCGTAGCGCTGGTTCGCGTTGCGGCGAAACTCGCTGGCCTGACCGGTCAGAACGAAGATCAGAACGTCGGTATCAAAGTTGCGCTGCGCGCAATGGAAGCGCCGCTGCGTCAGATCGTGTCCAACGCCGGCGAAGAGCCGTCTGTTGTGGCTAACAACGTGAAAGCTGGCGACGGTAACTACGGTTACAACGCAGCAACTGAAGAATACGGCAACATGATCGACTTCGGTATCCTGGATCCAACCAAAGTCACCCGTTCTGCACTGCAGTACGCGGCTTCCGTGGCTGGCCTGATGATTACCACCGAGTGCATGGTGACCGACCTGCCGAAAGGCGACGCGCCTGACTTAGGTGCTGCTGGCGGTATGGGCGGCATGGGCGGTATGGGCGGCATGATGTAATCGTGCGCTCTACGGCATAAAAAAGCAGAAACCCCTGGCCAGCAATGGCTGGGGGTTTTTCTTTTGGCGCGCTTTTTAGTATAAGGCTTATACATAAAAATCATTTAAGCTGCATCAGAGCGGCAAGCACCTCTGTTTCGGGCGTGAACTGACAAGCGCGGCCGGGGAGGAAATGAACGCGGCTCATGCCGACGCAGTTTGAAGGATGACAGATTTACATCCGGGCCAGTGCGTCCAGCTCATCGATCATGGGGAATAACATGCAGGTAAAATATTTAGCAGGGATTGTCGGCGCAGCCTTACTGTTGGCAGGTTGCAGTTCCAGCAATGAATTAACCTCTGCCGGCCAGAATGTGCGCTTCGTGCAGGAGAAGCCGGGCGCAGAGTGTCAGCTGTTAGGGACCGCGACGGGTAAACAGAGCAACTGGCTCTCCGGCCAGAATGGCGATGAGGGTGGTTCCATGCGCGGTGCGGCAAACGCCCTGCGCAACCAGGCGGCAGCCATGGGCGGCAACGTGATTTACGGCGTCAGCAGCCCGACGCAAAACCTGCTGTCGAGCTTTGTGCCTACCGACAGCGAAATGAACGGCCAGGTTTATAAGTGCCCGAACTGATGCGTGACGCCTCTCTCCGCGAGCGCAGAGAGAGGCGTGGTCGTTAGATGAGGATCAGGCGCTAAGCTCCGCTTTCTTTTCAAGGTAGAAGGCGTGTAGGGGACGCAGGCATTCTTCCAGACTGAGCATTCTTCCCGGCTGGGAAGGGATGACAGTACTGAAGATCTGACATGGCGCCAGCTCCGCGTGCATCGCCTTGAGCTTGGGGCTTTTCTCGATAATCCGCGTCACAACGTTATTATCCAGTTCTGATAAATGCGGCGCACTGGTTTTCACCACCGCACCGGAGACAATTTTCTTGCCTTCGTCTGTCTCGCAGCAGTACAGCACACCCAGATAATGGGAAAACAGGTTTAGCTTCCAGTCTTCCTGGGGATACTGCTGGTAATCAATATTGGGTTGAGTGGTTAAGTCGACGGTATAGCACATTAAAAAATCCATATTTGAGCTTAAGTATTGGATTAGTGTTTGATCGCCTACAGTTTTTAATGCTTGTTGAATACCTATTATCAGGGCTTCTACTTGCCTGTCGTCAATACATAAAGTACTAATCTGTTCATCCTGAAATACAAGAATTAACGTTGACTGTGTTTCGCCAGGTTTGAGCGTAATGGACATGATTCGCCGCTCAGGGGATGGTTGCTGTATTTCAGCCATCTCAACCTGAGGGATATTGGCAACAACTGCCTCATTATAGGTGATAAGCTCATCTTTATAGGCCTCTCCTTGGTTTTCAAGCCGCTGAAAAATCACAGCCATTCTGCTCTGCAGTATCAGGAGCAGATCGGCTAGCACCGGTGCCTGAAGATAGTAAATTTCGCAAAAGCCATTTTCCTTCTTAACTTTTAGCAGCAACGCTAAAAAACGCTCTTCAAAGGTAATTCCGGCGGTATTAAAACCTATAAACGTTCCTTGCATATTCATATCCTTTATTAAGCAGTAGTCACCGGCTTCGATTGTGCGAGATCGATAACACGATCGGCGGATGCAATGGTCGATGGTCGATGCGCGACGATAATCCGGGTAATACTTAGCGCTGAAATAGACTGATTGATAACCGACTCATTTCTGAGGTCAAGATGGCTGGTAGCCTCATCCATAAATAAAATACTCGGTTTGCGATACAGTGCACGGGCGATCAGGATACGCTGCTTTTGCCCGCCTGAAATGCCCAGTCCAAGTTCGCCGACAATGGTTTCGTACCCCATGGACATCTTCATGATTTCATCATGAATGTTGCAGCGTCTGGCGCATTCCATCACAAAATCAAGATCGGCGTTATCATCAAATCCACTAATATTATCAATAAGTGAACCGGAAAAGAGGCGGTCTTCCTGCAGCACGCAGGCGATACCAAAACGGTAGTTATTTAAGCCAATCTTTTTAATCTCCAGATTATCTGCAAGTATTTCACCTGAGTCAGGTGAGAGCAGTCCGCACATCACTTTTAAAAGCGTTGTTTTGCCAACCCCGGATGGACCAATTAGCGCGACTGATTCTCCAGGATCAACGGTAATGTTCAGATTGGTGAAAATGGGTTGCGAAAAAGGATCGTACTGGTAACTTAGATTTCTCACTTCTAATTTTACGCCAGTATTTTCTGTAAACACCCGGCGTGAAGGAAGTTCTTTCTCTGGTTCACTAAATGCTATTTCTGATAGACGTTCATTATGTAGAGATAGCATACGAAGCTGCATGACCAAATCAATGAGATTAGATGCTCGTTGCGAAAATTGGCCGCGGTAAGCATTGAATGCCATAAACATACCGAGCGTCATCTCGTTATCAATAACCATGATAGCACCCAACCACAGTACAGCAACCTGATCGATTGAAGTGATGAAAGTATTAATGCCACCATACATCATATCAAAACGAGTTTGCTTTATGCCTGCATTACTGGCATCGACGTTAAGATTCAGCCAGTGCTGCGAGCGACGCTCTTTTAAATTTAATGCCTTTATTGTAGAAATACCGTACAGTGACTCCATAAAGTGGGAATTTGCACGTGCGCCTTTAACGACCTGTTCTTCCGTAACTCGACGATAAAATCCATAGGTTGCGAAACGCATAATCGCATAGCAAACGGTAAAACCAACGACGACCCATACTAACCAACCACCGTATAAGGTCAGCATCACCAGTAAGCCGATTGTCATTATGGAATCAATGATGCCGGTGACGATACTATTGGTAAATATTGAGCGAATGGTATCCAGAGACGAGAAGCGAGATTGAATATCACCTAGATGCCTTTTCTCAAAAAAGGATAATGGTAAACTTGCCAGATGGTCAAATAGCGTCGTTTTCCATTGAATATTTGTCAGCGTATTTAATGTCAAAGACGTCCATGCACGTAACATGCTAATAAACATGCGGAATAGGGTAAAAAATATCAAGCCAATACAAATAACAGAAAGTAAGCTTTGATCGTGTGCCATGATAACATGGTCGGTTACTAGTTGCGTACCAATCGGTAACAGGAGGCCGATAGCTTCAACTACAACCGAATAGGCAAAAATCTTTATAAGAGCCGGTTTTAAACCAACAATTTTATGCATAAGATCCAGAAGTCGCAGCCTGGATTTTGCTTCTTCTTGTTGGAAATTATGGTCGGGCCACAGTTCAAGTGCAACGCCGGTAAAATTGTTTGACATCTCGCTGATGCCGATGACTCGTTTACCCAGAGCCGGATCGTGAATAATAAATCCGTTTTTTCTTACTTTCGTAAGAACGACATAGTGATTCATTCCCCAATGAATAATGCAGGGAAGTTTAAGTTGCTTAATTTCATCGAGATCGAGAGCTAACGCTCGGCTTTTTAGACCGGCATGCTCTGCCGTTTTGCTTAGAGACATCAGTGAGGAGCCCTGTGAGGGGCTACCAAACCGCTGACGAAAATTAAACAAATCGATATTCAGCCCATAATAACCACAGACCATTGCCAGACAGGCAATACCACATTCTGATGATTCAGACTGAAGTATAACAGGCGTTTTGTTAACCAAGGAAAAATTTAACTTCGCAACTACGGTTTTGAATAGTTCGTTAGTCATTGATCGGCCCAGTAATGCTTTGAGTTATCTTATACACAGGGGTAAACATCCACATATAAAGTGGGCGCTCTTCCAGGAATACAACAGCTTGAGCCTTGAGGCCATTTGAAAGCGAAAGCGTTTTGCCATTATACTCGAAAGTTTTGTTTTCTATTTTTACTATGGTTTTATAGAGCGCCAGTTCCTGCTGATTAGTTCCGTTATTCACATTAGTGTATTCAGACAGTTCCTGTCGAGATGTAGGTACTGAAGATATCGAAAGTATCTTTCCAGGGAATTGCCCAAATTTATCAGCAGGGAAAGCATCATAACGAATGTTTATAATGTCACCAGGTTTTACATAAGGTATACTGTTATTAGGTAGCCATAGAATAAGATAATACTCTATATCACCAGTAGGTTGGATCTGAGCTAAGCTGCTACCTTTATCAACCATCTGCCCTTTAGTAACAGCCAGCGATTCAATTCTTCCTTCTGTGGTTGCTTTAATAATGACATTGCCATTTGCATTTGATTCAACCAGCTGATTTTTATAATCATTTATCTGATTTTCCTGAGATGAAATTTGGTTGTCAAAATCTGCTATTTTTGTAATCCTATCGCTATTCAACTGAGTTATTTGTGACTCCAGTTGCATCTTTTGGCTGACCAATGACTGATAGGTGCTCTGTTGCTGAAAGTATAGTGAATGCTGATAATTATACTGATCTTTGGTGATAAGACCGTCACTAAGATATTTATCGTAGCTGGAAAGATTATCATGCATTTTCTTTAAACCAGTCTGTGCATTAACCAGCATGCGATTCGTTTCTTTCAACGAGTCATTGATGGTTTGTAGTTGTTTATCTAAAGATAACCTGGTCTCATCTTTATTATGAGAAAGTTTAGTAATGATATCTTCAGCGTTCGCAATTTTTTCATTTATAACTTCTATTTGTGACGCACTGACGTTGCCTGATGTTGTATTTCGAGAAATATCAATTTCATATAAAGGCTGTCCTTTTACTACAATGTCGCCGACTTTAGCATATTGGGAAATAACAAAGCCTTGCTGGGGGGCATAAACGTTAACGGAATGGGGTAGTGTAATCACTTCTCCCCGAACGTCAATACGTTGGGTAAAAGAGCAAAGTATTGTAGTGGCGATCAATATGGTTAGAAAGGCAAAAGAAAGTAATGCGACAAGCCATGCTGGAATCCCTGCAAGCAACAGCGCTTTTCCTTTCCAGTGATGTTTTTTGTATTCAATCGCTTCCTTGCGATAGATTTTTCTCAACATAATTATCACTTAAATAATAAAATGAAAAGGCCCGATGCTTCAGGCCTTAATTAATTAACAAATGATGGCAACTGAATATTGCCATCATTTATAGGCAATTAGGATTAATTGCTCCAGAAGTTTAAGGTGCCATCATAGATAGCATTCATTGCGCCCTGCGCATATTCCAGAGTCATATCCCAGCCAACAATACCAGCAGCTGCGCCAAAGCAAACGCCACCAAGGATAACCCCAGAAATCATCCCTACAAGCTGTCCGATTGAGCCGATACCGAAGATACCGCCGCTCACGCCACCCCAGCGTCCTGCAAATGCAGTGCCCATGATTGCACCGATTGAAACACCCAGCGCTACAGCACCAATTTCTTTAGCAACCCAGGTCGCGACGTCGGACAGTGTATCTGTCAGCGCGCCGCCAGAAATTTCTTCCATTTCAAATACAGTTAATTGATGCATGATTAGTCCTTTAACTAAAATTAAAATTATATATTCATTCCAGACCAGAAGTTGGTCCGCAGAGAAGATAGTTGTTACTGTAGTATGAATCAACTCAACAATGTATGAATTATTGATGAAGTTATGGGAGTAAACTAAATTTAATATGAAGTGTTTTTGATGGTGCTGAAAAATAACATTTTTTGAGAATTCTTGAGGATTTTTCATTATTATAAAAGCGACCGGGCATTGTCTGTTGTTATCTTTGGGTGTTAAATGAAATGCCATTATTTTGAGGATGTTTTATTAAATATAAAAAAGGCGGATAAAACCCGCCTTTTTTATAAGTGCGCCGTTTAAACTATTCTTCCTGAACCACAACCTCCAGCATAGCTTTTACATGCCCTGAGGTGACTTCGGCGCTATTGTCACTCATTCGATAATAGTCAGCGGTAAAATTAAAGCTTTGTGATGCTTTGGCCTTGGAAAAACTGTACGCTTCTGCATCATAAAATGTAATGGGGGTGTTGTCTTTCTTGAAAATAATGCCGACATTACTTGCGGCTTCGCTGCCGGTTAACATATTATCGATGATGCCGTCCCCGGCGGGGCTGGTACCAGTTACAGGGTTAAACCAGTAGTAAAGCTTGTTGCCAATTGATCCGGTTGGGCACGAAACATTCATTGTGATGGTTTTCTGTGAAGGTGTTGTACCACCTCGTGCAATTGACATTAATGTATTTTTTTCAATTTTATTCAGGGTAATTTGACTAGGTCCAGATACTGAAATATCACAAGAAGTATCTTTATATGAAATACTCTTGAATTTTAGGTATGCAGTTAGTAATAGTCGGTCAGATGCTCTGGGGTTGGTGTTTAAGTTACCTGCTGAAAACTTGAAGACTGGATTAGTACAGGTTCCGGATGTATCAATGACAGGCTTTGTTTTGATTAACCATACAGTCATAAATTTATAATCATCATTCGAATCGTTAATTGGTACGATTGTAGATTCTGCAATTGCCGGTTTTATTGAACCATTTTTACTACTCAAAATGTCTGAAAACTGAAAGCCAATCCCATCTATGCCGGTTTCATAGACCGGTTTGCCCATTATACCCGTGACGCCGGTAACTTCCGGTGCTGTTGAGGTAATAATATACTGGTCTCCCATTATTTTGCTGCACTCAAATGTTTTATAATGTCCGGTGCCGACTTTTTTGGTATAGAGAACTGTACCCACCGGAATTGTTGGGTCTGTTGCGATTTTAGGACTTAAGTTAAAATTTGCTTGTCCAGCGGAACCAGAATAATCGCATTTGGCAATTACCTCGCTACAACAGCATAGTAGGGATAAAAAAAGAAGTATTTTTCTCATTCTTTATTGTTCCTTGATCAATATTAGCGACAAACCGTTTCGATTTGACTGATGCCAGACGCTTTGCCTTCCCTGGTCGGTAAAGTAAATGAAGCATTGCACTGCTGCGCGGCGCTTTTGCCCCACTGGACGTTAAGGATCCCGGTCTGCTGCAGGCCAGACATATAAACCATACCAGCGTCGCTGACGATACTTGGCTGCGATTTACTATCTCCGGCTAGCAGGACCATCGCGCCATAAGGCACGTCCTGACCGCTGGCGGTTTTCAGATGCACAAAGGCCCGCTGGCCGATATTGCCGGCATAGTTTGCACGCACGATGGCGCCGCGCGTCGGAACGACGCTCTGCGTGGTTTCCGGCAGCTCCATATCTTCGCCAAGCGTGGAGCTGTCGAGCGTAATATCGGTGCGACGGTATGGTGTTACATATGGGACGATGGCGTAGCCGCGATAGTCGGTAGAAATGGTGTTGTCGTTAGTCAGTCTGACGTTATCCAGCCCCGGCGCTTTAACCAGTACCGCTGCGTCGGTGATGTCCTGACCCAGAGTGATGCCATCGGCATGAGCAACGATACTGCCGTTGGCGCCGTAGTCAATGCGCTCGCTGCTGCGATCATAGCTGTAGCCAGCGTTGACGCTGCCGCGGGCACCGTTATAGGTCGCCCGCATATCGCCGCTGTAGTATTCCCGGTTGCTGTACCCTTGCTGCAGGCTCCACTCCAGGCTATCGTTCTCCAGCGCATTACCACCGATGGAAACCGACTGATCGGTTGATCCCGGATTGCTGTTGGTTAACTGATAGCTGGTGTAGGTGCCAGGCAGCCAATTGCTCAGCGGCAGCGTTACGGTCAGTGTAATGCGCTGGTCGTCCCGGGCGTCTTTCCCGGAGTTATCTCCGCTCCAGGTATAGCGGTTATAGCTGTAGCCGAGGTAGTAGTTCACATTGCGGAAACCGCCGTTGTACCCCACACTGATCGACTTGTTGGTACGCTTATCATCCCAGTAATCTTCGATTAATCCGCTTACCGACAGGCTACCGAGACCTTTACCCAGGCTTTGGTTAACCGTCAAATTGGTACGGTTGCGCAGCGAGCGCGAAGTGTAGTAGCCGTCATTAGAGTAGCTATCCAGGACCTCTGAGAGAGTATGAAATCCGCGAGTGGAGTAGCGGTAGCCGGCGATGGTCACGTTTGTACCCGTTTCAAGAATGTTTTTCCCGTAACGAACACGCCAGGACTGTCCGGAGGTCTTTTCATCCTCTTTCATTTTTGACCAGGCCTGGGTGACGTCTGCCGAGGCGGCGCCCAGTTCACCAAGGTTATAGCCAAGCCCTGTCGACAGCGCCTGATATCGCGAAGCCGCCTGCATGCCGCCATATAGCGTCAGGCTGCTGGAGACGCCGTAGGTCGCGGTGGCTTGGGTAAACGGCGTTTCATCGACTCCGCCATCGTACGGGCGATATTTACCAGATGTGATCTCATATTCCAGCTGATCCTCACGGACCATCACCGGCAGGGTGGCGAACGGCACGACAAATTCTTGTTTCGATCCGTCGGATTCCTCCACTGTGACGTAAAGGTCGCCGCTACCGCCGCTCGGGTACATATCGGCGATTTCAAACGCCCCGGGAGCGACATAGGTCTGGTATACCTGATAGCCGTTTTGTTTAATGATGACGCGGGCATTGGTTCTGGCGATACCGCGAATAATTGGCGCATAGCCGCGCATACTTTCCGGCAACATCGTCGTATCGGTGGCCAGCTGAATACCGGTAAACGGCACGCTGTCGAAGATACCGTTGAGCGATGAACTCTCACCCATCACAAGGTTACTGTTGATGGAGCGGATGCTGCGCTGCATATAGAGATAGGCGGAATCCCAGTCCCCGGCACCGCTGTTGTTTTTATTCCAGGTGCTGAGGTTACGGATGCGCCACGGGCCAACGTTGAGGCCGGACTGCAGATTCAGACTGTAGTATTCATCATTGGCCTGCATGTCGTTTGAGCCGCTGAACTGATAGTTCACCAATAACGCGTTGATGCCGTCATCAAACTGATCCGGTGGAATATATCCCTGTGCGGTGGTGGATAAGGCCGCCTGCGGAATAGAGATATTTAAGCGCTGGGCGGTAAAGTCAAAATCTGCTTTGGTGTCAGGAATGACAGAAAAGTTTGCACAGCCGTTTTGATCCTCGGCTAACTCTGGAAAGGCTTTTATCCTTACGCCATATTCCGCGAGTGCTTTTAGACTCAGGCAGGGAACCAGAGCGGGTTCGCGGTTATCGCTGCTGGCGCGATTGTTGGCGACAAACTTTATGGTCCTGGTGTCCAGGTAGCGGCCATTAAACATAATATCGACCCGATAATCCCCTGGCGCCTGCGCGTTCTGAGTCTGAAATATGGATAAATCGGGAGTGGTTGATGGATCGCTACCATTCAATGAGCTAATGAATGAGGGATCGAAAAAGTCACGTGCTTGCGCTTTATTATTCAAACCAGAAAGCAATGCCGGAAGCATTGCGAGAAAGACGGTGGATAGTTTGAATAATCCATTATTCTTATTTGGCATAGACACATCCCTATAATGATAAAATAAATTTCTTATTACAGCGATGAGGAATAGAGCGACCCTGCTCCGCCATAATCATTGACCACTTTCCAGGTAATGCTGGAGGCATTAATATTTTCTTTTAGCGTCACTTCTTTGGTCGTCATTGGGGCGACGGAGTTGACTTCCGGCTTCACTTCTTTTCCACCAAGCTGGATGCTATTGAAATAAAAGAAAAACGGTGTCGGATTTTTGATGGTCAGCTTTTTGCCGGCCTTACGCCATTCGAGCTTTTTCGCTTCCGTATTAGGGGAGAGGTCGAAAAGTGTTTTGGGACGATAGACCAGACGCATGCGGTGACGAACCGCCAATTGAATAGTATTGTTATTCGCTTTGGCATCATCTGCCGGAGGAATCGCCATCACGTTAAAATAGTACATGGATTCCCGGTCGGTCGGCGCATTAACGTTGCCGGTGGCAAACAGACGAACCGTATTCTGTTGTTTCCCCTCGAGGCGAAAAAGCGGTGGGGTAGCCATAAACGAAGGCGCTTTCCCTGCAGGCGTTTCAACCCAGGATTTAATCAGATAGGGAATATCATCTTTATTTTCGATTTGCGCGGTAATTTCACGCGCACCTTCCTTATAGAGGTAGCGGGTGGATTCAACGACAATACCGGCATGAGCAATACTGCTGAGGAGTAATGCACAGGATACGGTGAGATTTAATAAGGTCCTGAACATGGCTTTTCTCTGAATGCAAAAAAGGGCCCGCCGTGAAGCGGGACCCTTTAGGGAAAAATTAGAGGGTGTAATCGATAGTAAAGGTCGCAACACCTTTAACCGGACCTTCGGTAACCGGAGTCGCGGCGTTAGTTCTTACATAACCAGTGGTGTACTTCAGCTGAGTACCGTTGGTTGCAGAGTAGCTTTCGGACATAGTGTCGGAACCGTCGAAGGCTACGCGATGTGCATCGCTGACGCGCTGGATACCGATGCCGATACCGGCTGCACCGTTAGCGGCGGTGTTGTCCAGAATGGTTGCATCGCTGCTGGAAGTGCCACTAACATTTACGGTCACAGCGGTTACCGGTGAAGTGCTGCCCTGGGCACAGTCTTTCACATCAAAACCGAAGTCCTGAGTTTTGAACAGTTTACCAGCCGCTTCAGCGTTCGCTTCGGTGGTGGTAACAGTGATCAGCTGTACGATACCGTTGTTCAGGGTACCCGTCGGAGTCACGACGCAAGAGTTAGCTGCATCAGAGACTTCACCCAGTACAGTTACCTGAGCGGTGTTGGTTGCCATTGCCTGAGCACTCAGCACTGCAGATGCAGCGACCATTACAGCTACGATTGTCTTTTTCATTTAATTAATCCATATATAGATACTTAGTCCTGTGTAGAATCGATAACAGTTATCAAGGGAATGGAGTATGCATTCGCATTGATATTGAAAATAAGCGTCAGCTTTCCTTTATATAGTGCTGAGACCAATCATCCTGTTGAACGACGCTACCATATCGCTTGCCATAGCGAACCATGGAGAAGCGGGAGTAATTTAAAAGTCTGGTGCAAAAAATGCTTGTGAATTATTGATGAAGCACCTGTGAATTTAATGCTTCCCCCCTCTCTGATGAGATGTGGATTCCAGTTGAGATTAATTTAATCTGAAAATGTGACCATTAAGCAAGTTAGCTATCGCTTGTTTTTTTATCTGCGGTATCCTGTGGGCTGAACTTCAATGTGAAATGTACCTGTTTCCATCTGAAACAAGAATGTTCACATAATCGTTTGGTTGAAATCATTTGATTTTATTATGGATAATAGGGTTACGTGGGGCAAGGATATGGATGACGCAGTATTATTTAATGGGTGTATAATTAATCAGGAGATTATATTTAATGCCAATATGAATGAGCTGCGACCGCTTGCCGGGGACGGGGAGTGCATCAGCCTCAATGCGCCTACCGCCAGATGCTTGCTGCTGCTTTTGCAGAATTGCGGCAAAGTCATTTCACGGGATGAGTTCCTGGCGGCTGTATGGGAAACACGGGGGGTAGTCGTTTCGCAAAATACGTTCTATCAAAATATCTCTTTGCTGCGAAAATCGCTGGTAAAAGCTGGACTATCTGAGGATATCATTATCACCGTCCGGCAAAAAGGCTTTAGCGTCGCTCCGAATACATTGGTCATTCCTCTCTCTGATGAAGAGTGCGAGAATATGAACCGGGTGACATTAACGCATTATCAGAATAATAAAGTTGTCGGCTTTATTTCTGAAGATAAGGAAAAACCTGACACTCATTTAAATCTTCCACTAATAGAAAACTCATCAAATCATGACAGTGATTTGATGGCAAATAAACCGGAAGAAGGTGAAAAAGTATCTGAGCGGTTACATGTTACTTTTAAAATACCCATATGGTTAATCGCGCTAATTGTAGTGATGATTGTAATTAATATTATTGTGTTGGTCGTGCTAAACCGGTAGCTCGTCGCACCCAGGGGGTATAGCGCGGTGCGATAGTCATTTGCTGGTCACCTTAACACCCGTCTGTCGAAATCTTCCTATCGAAGGTCTGCCAGAACGTCCTGGCAGACCTTCAGTTTATTAACGCTGCTTCAGCCCTAAATCCAGCGGCGTCTTGCTGGGTTCCCCGCCGATCTCGCGCGCCAGCTTCGGCACCATATAGCCGGAGATGAGGGTCAATAGTTCACGCATGATTTCACGGGCTTCATCATCGCTGACCATGAAGTGCGCCGCCCCCTGCACCCGATCCAGCACGTGCAGGTAGTAGGGCATTACCCCGGCGTCGAACAGCGCATTACTGAGGTCGGCCAGGGTTTGCGCGTTGTCGTTCACCCCGCGCAGCAGCACGCTCTGATTGAGCAACGTGACGCCCGCCTGACGCAGCATGGCCATCGCCGCGCGAAACTCACCGTCAATTTCATTGGCGTGGTTAACGTGGTTAACCAGGATCACCTGCAGCGACGAACGCTGGAAGCGGCTGGCCAGCGTCTCGGTGATGCGCGCCGGGATCACAATTGGCAGGCGGCTGTGAATACGCAGGCGCTTAACGTGTGGAATAGCTTCCAGCTGGGTCATTAGCCAGTCAAGCTCATGATCCTTCGCCATCAGCGGGTCGCCGCCGGAGAAGATGATTTCATCAAGCTGCGGATGTGCCGCGATGTAGTCCATCGCCGTCTGCCAGTTGCGCCTGGTGCCCTGATTTTCGGCATAAGGGAAGTGGCGGCGGAAACAATAACGGCAATTGACTGCACAACCGCCTTTCACCAGCAGCAGGGCCCGGTTGCGATATTTGTGCAACAGACCGGGCACCACGCTGTGCTGTTCTTCCAGCGGATCGGTGGAGTAGCCGGGGGCGACGATAAACTCTTCCTCGGCGGTAAGTACCTGACGAAGCAGTGGATCGTTAGGGTTGCCTTTCTCCATGCGGGCGATAAACGCGCGCGGGACGCGCAGCGGGAACAGGCGTCTGGCCTCGCGTCCGGCCAGCAGTTTTTCATCAGCGTCTACATTTAAAAGACGTAGCAGTTCATCAGGACTGGTCACAACATTGGCAAGTTGCGTTATCCAATCTTCTCTGGATGGGGTATTTAGGGTTACAATATGCGCCATTTTGTGGCTTAGCTACCAGTTAAACAATTTCAGAGGGCCTTATGGCGACTTACTATAGCAACGATTTTCGTGCTGGTCTTAAAATCATGTTAGATGGCGAACCTTATGCGGTAGAAGCCAGCGAATTCGTTAAACCAGGTAAAGGCCAGGCGTTTGCGCGCGTTAAGCTGCGCCGTCTGCTGACCGGTACCCGCGTTGAGAAAACCTTCAAATCTACCGATTCCGCAGAAGGCGCGGACGTTGTCGATATGAACCTGACTTACCTGTACAACGACGGTGAGTTCTGGCACTTCATGAACAACGAAACTTTCGAACAGCTGTCTGCTGACGCGAAAGCGATCGGTGACAACGCTAAATGGCTGCTGGATCAGGCTGAGTGCATCGTGACCCTGTGGAACGGCCAGCCGATCGCGGTCACCCCGCCGAACTTCGTTGAGCTGGAAATCATTGAAACCGATCCAGGCCTGAAAGGCGACACCGCGGGTACTGGCGGTAAACCAGCGACCCTGTCTACTGGCGCCGTGGTTAAAGTTCCGCTGTTCGTCCAGATTGGCGAAGTGATCAAAGTGGATACTCGCTCTGGCGAATACGTATCCCGCGTGAAATAATTTCGCGTCATGATGACTGGCGCAGCCTCCGTGCTGCGCCGCTCTTTACGCACAAGTACGACGAACACGAGACATGAAGCGCAGCGTAAAACTTCTGGTGTTACTCTTTCTGAGCAGCGCGTTACTGGCTGGCTGCAATACCGCCCGCGGTGTGGGTGAAGATATTCAGGGCCTGGGCCACGCTATCTCTCACGCTGTGAGCTGAATTTCCCTGCCGTTTCGTTAATGGCGCTTGCCTCCCGGTATGTCAGCCTCCTCCACGCATACTCCTTTTCTCTTAAAAATCGCAAAGATCCCTTCATCTTTGGACGGTTTGTCTATGCTTATAGGGCATGAAAACAAAACTGACACTAAGGATGACATTATGGTGAAAAAAACGATTGCAGCGTTCTTTACGGTTTTGGTCCTCTCTTCAGCACTGACCGCTTGTAACACCACGCGCGGTGTCGGTGAGGATATTTCAGACGGCGGCAACGCAATCTCTGGCGCGGCAACCAAAGCTCAGCAATAAACGCCGTCAACGGTACGGTTTAGCGCCGTACCGTTCTTCACTTCTCTCATTCCGTTGGATATACTCACCACGACTTTTCATCCACCTTACGGGACGACCCGTAAGCGTTTCTCATCCGGGGACGGCCCCAGCAAAGGAGCCTTATGTCCTGGATAGTCTTGTTTATCGCTGGCCTGCTGGAAGTGGTGTGGGCCGTCGGCCTGAAATATACCCATGGCTTTAGCCGCCTGGTTCCCAGCGTTATCACCATCGTGGCGATGGTGGCCAGCATGGCGCTGCTCTCATGGGCGATGAAAACCCTACCGGTAGGTACCGCCTACGCCGTCTGGACCGGGATCGGCGCGGTGGGCGCCGCCGTGACCGGTATTGTGCTGTTAGGGGAATCCGCCAGCGCCATGCGTATCGCCAGCCTTGTCTGTATCGTGATTGGCATCATTGGCCTGAAGATCAGCGCGCACTAATCATAGCGCTGATTGACCCAGACCAGTTTGCCGACATCAAAGCCCTGTCGGGTGGCAATGTCCAGCATCTGCTGCCTGACCTCCGGGGCGATGGTCGGCGCCCGGGCCAGCAGCCAGAGATAGTCGCGATCGGGGCCGCAGACCAGCGCGTAACGATACTCCTTATCCAGAGCAATGACGTTATAGCTGCCGTAGAAAGGGCCGAAGAAGGAAATCTTCAGCGCGGCGCGGCTGGGCTCCCCGGTAAAGTACGCTACCCCGTCCGTTTTCTGCCACATGCCGCGGTCGGGGTTATAACCTTTATTCACCACATCCAGACCGCTGTCATCACGTGGGTGCCAGGCGATCGTGACCTTTTCCAGACCGCTTTCAAAAGGGTGGTCAAAGCGGGCGATTTCATACCAGGTACCCAGATAGCGCTGAACGTCGAAGGGGCTGACCACGGTGACGCCCGGCGGCGGGGCGGGCGTGCTGCAGGCGACAGACAGGAACGAGACGGCAATCGCGGTGATTATCGGCAGGATACGCATGGCATGCTCCTTGCTGGCTTTTAAGCTAAGTGTAGAGTCCAGCAGGGAAAAGGCGGCAAGATTTTTCTATGAAGCGAGCCCGGTAGCAGAAATGCGACCGGGCTCTTGCAGGATCAGATAAACAGTACGCCAACGAGGGTGATGACGCTGAGGATTGCCGCCAGGCCGTAGAAGACCCATTTACCGTTTGGCACATGGATTTTCAGATCGTGCATGGCGTGGTGAATACGATGCAACCCACACCACAGCGGCAGGACAATCATCAGAAAGATGAACGCGCGGCCGATAAAGCTTTGGGCAAAGGCCAGCACACGCTCATAGCTGAAGGCGTCGGCCGGGGCGAGCCCCAGCGGCAGCAGGATGCCGACCAGCAGCACCATCACCGGCGCGACGATCGCGCCCCACATGCCACCTGCGCCAAACAGCCCCCAGAATACGGGTTCATCGGAACGTTTCGGATTGGGATTAATCATCTCAGCCTCCTTACCAGAACAGGGCGACAAACAGGATCACCACGGTGACCACCCCCGTCACCACCCAGAGCCCTTTAATGACCGGCTCTGGCCCCATTTTTTCGCCTTTGATGATGACGTTGGCGGCTTTCGGCGCCAGCTCAAACCAGGTTTTGGTGTGCAGCAGCGCCGCCGCCAGAGTAATCAGGTTGAGGATCACCACCACCGGGTTTTGCAGGAATCCGATATATCCCGCCCAGCTCTCGGCGCCGTGCTTGAGGGCAAACAGCCCATAAATCAGCACAATGCTAAACCATACCGTCGGTACCGCCGTGCCTTCCCGTACCATGTAGAAGCGATAAAACGGCAGCTTTTTCCACCAGGTGGAGGTCATTGGTCGCACGTAGGGTTTGCGTTTCGTCGTCATAATGCACTCCTTAGCGTGGTTTCAGGGTGGCGATAAGAAAGTCTTTCGAGCTTTCCACCTTGCCCTGCTGGATCGCGGCCGCCGGGTCGACGTGCTTCGGGCACACTTCCGAGCAGTAGCCCACGAAAGTACAGGTCCAGACGCCATTCTGGCCGTTAAGCTGCGCCATGCGTTCCTTTTTACCGTGGTCGCGGCTGTCTTCGTTATAGCGGTGGGCGAGGGTGATCGCCGCCGGGCCGATAAATTCCGGGTTCAGGCCGAACTGTGGACAGGCGGCATAGCACAGCCCGCAGTTGATGCAGCCGGAAAACTGATGGTATTTCGCCATCTGGGCCGGGGTCTGCTTGTTTGGCCCCTGGTCAGGCGTGCGGTTATTGCCGATGATATACGGCTTAATGGCTTCCAGGCTTTCGATAAAGTGGGTCATGTCCACCACCAGATCGCGCTCGATCGGGAAGTTGGCCAGCGCCTCAACTTTGATGCCTTTGGTGTAATCGCGCAGGAAGGTTTTGCAGGCCAGCTTCGGCACCTTGTTGACCATCATGCCGCAGGAACCGCAGATTGCCATTCGGCAGGACCAGCGGTAGCTCAGGTCTGGCGCCAGGTTGTCTTTGATGTAGCCCAGCGCGTCCAGCAGCGAGGTCTGTTCATCATAAGGCACGTCATAGAATGCGCTGTGCGGTGCGGTGTCGACCTCCGGATTGTAGCGCACCACTTCGACTTTCAGGTTTTTCATCTCAGCCATGGGTGGTCTCCTTCTTCTCAGCCGCGTCCGCTTCTGCGCCATAGACACGTTTTGCCGGCGGCAGCGTGGTGATCTTCACATCGCCATATTCCAGACGGGTAGTGCCATCGGCCTCGCGGAAGGCGAGAGTGTGCTTGAGGAAGTTGACGTCGTCGCGTTCGGTACAGCCTTCATCCAGACGCTGGTGCGCCCCGCGCGATTCTTTACGGGCGATGGCCGAGTGCGCCATACATTCGGCAACGTTTAAACCGTGCCCCAGCTCAATGGTGTAAAGCAGATCGGTATTGAACACGCTGGAGTTATCAGTAATGCGCACGCGCTTAAAGCGTTCCTGCAGTTCAGCCAGCTTGTCGATCGTTTTCTGCATCAGCTCCGGCGTGCGGTAGATGCCGCAGCCTTCCTCCATCGACAGCCCCATTTCATCGCGAATTTTCGCCCAGTTTTCGTTACCTTCCTGGTTGACGAGATCTTTCAGGCGCTGCTCCACATCGGCAGCCTGCGCATCGAGGGCGGCGCCGTTTGCCTCGCCCGCCTGAGCGGCGCGCTGCATGGCCTGCTCCCCGGCCAGGCGGCCGAAGACCACCAGCTCGGCCAGCGAGTTGGAGCCCAGACGGTTGGCGCCATGTAAGCCAACGGACGAGCATTCGCCCACGGCAAACAGCCCTTTGATTCGGGTTTCGCACTGCTGATCGGTTTCAATACCGCCCATGGTGTAGTGCGCGGTCGGGCGCACCGGGATCGGCTCTTTCACCGGATCGACGCCGACGTAGGCTTTCGCCAGTTCACAGATAAACGGCAGACGCTCGAGCAGTTTTTTCTCGCCGAGGTGGCGGAGATCGAGGTAGACCACGTCGCCGCGCGGCGTCGGGATAGTGTTCCCTTTCCGCCACTCGTGCCAGAAGGCCTGGGACACTTTGTCGCGTGGGCCCAGCTCCATATATTTATTCTTCGGTTCGCCGAGCGGGGTTTCCGGGCCCATGCCGTAATCCTGCAGATAGCGGTAGCCGTTTTTGTTGACCAGAATCCCGCCTTCGCCGCGGCAACCTTCGGTCATCAGGATCCCGGAGCCCGGCAGGCCGGTCGGGTGATACTGAACGAATTCCATGTCGCGCAGCGGCACGCCGTGTCCCAGGGCCATCCCCATCCCGTCACCGGTGACGATGCCGCCGTTGGTGTTGTAGCGGTAGACGCGCCCGGCGCCGCCGGTAGCCAGGACCACGGCGTTAGCGCGGATCTGCACCAGGGTGCCTTCCATCATATTCATCGCCACCAGGCCGCGGGCCTGCCCGTCATCGACCAGCAGGTCAAGGACGAAATGTTCGTCAAAGCGCTGAATTTGGGGAAACTGAAGGGAGGTCTGGAAGAGGGTATGCAGCATGTGGAAGCCGGTTTTGTCGGCGGCAAACCAGGTGCGTTCGATTTTCATGCCACCGAAGCGCCGGACGTTGACGCTGCCGTCGGGGCGGCGGCTCCATGGGCATCCCCACTGCTCCAGCTGGGTCATTTCCGTCGGGCAGTGATGAACAAAATAGTCGACGACATCCTGCTCGCACAGCCAGTCGCCTCCCGCGACGGTGTCGTGAAAATGGTACTCAAAGCTATCGTGATCCTGGGCAACGGCTGCGGACCCCCCTTCTGCAGCGACCGTATGGCTGCGCATCGGATAGACTTTAGAAATCAGGGCGATTTTAGCGTTGGGGTTGGCCTGAGCGGCGGCGATAGCGGCACGAAGGCCTGCCCCGCCGGCGCCAATTACGGCGAGATCGGCTTGAAAAGTTTGCACGACATTCCTCCAGTTTTAGTGTATTTCGCCGCCGGGCTGGCGAAAAAGTATCACTGCTCCTTTATAGGTACAGGAGTATAGCCTTAGGGTCAGTATGGAAAATTGACGTGTTCGATTTTTTTATCGATATGTGCGGTTATTTATCAGTGGTATTTATGCGTCAGGGTTAACGATAGATTAATGGCATGTAGTCTGCCGGAGATTGCACAAAATTTGTTTCACTCGCCGGTTGCGAGTAGACTTCGTGCCCTTAATTTGCAATCGGAGAAAGTACCATGAGCGAGACGGCAACCTGGCAGCCGAGCGCACCCATTCCCAATCTGTTGAAGCGCGCGGCGGTGATGGCGGAAATCCGCCGTTTCTTTACCGATCGCGGCGTGCTGGAGGTGGAGACGCCTTGCATGAGTCAGGCGACGGTAACGGATATTCATTTGTTCCCGTTCGAAACCCGTTTCGTCGGCCCGGGCCATTCTCAGGGGCTTAACCTGTACCTGATGACCAGTCCGGAATACCACATGAAGCGCCTGCTGGCGGCAGGTTGCGGCCCGGTCTTCCAGCTGTGCCGCAGCTTCCGAAATGAAGAGATGGGGCGTCATCACAATCCGGAATTCACCATGCTGGAGTGGTATCGTCCATGCTATGACATGTATCGCCTGATCAATGAGGTGGACGATCTGCTGCAGCAGGTGCTGGAGTGCCAACCGGCGGAAAGTCTCTCCTATCAGCAGGCGTTTCAGCGCCATCTGGAAATTGACCCGCTCTCTGCCGATAAAGCTCAGCTGCGTGAAGTCGCAGCGAAGCTGGATCTGAGCAATATCGCCGATACTGAAGAAGATCGCGATACCCTGCTGCAGCTGCTGTTCACCATGGGCGTGGAGCCGCACATCGGCAAAGATCGACCAACGTTCATTTATCATTTCCCGGCGACTCAGGCCTCTTTAGCGCAGATCAGCCCGGAAGATCATCGGGTCGCTGAGCGCTTTGAGGTCTATTACAAAGGTATTGAGCTGGCGAACGGTTTCCACGAGCTGACCGACGCCCATGAACAGCGCCTGCGGTTTGAGCAGGATAACCGCAAACGCGCCGCGCGCGGCCTTCCGCAGCAGCCCATCGATAACAACCTGCTGGCGGCGCTGGAGGCGGGTTTGCCGGACTGCTCCGGCGTGGCGCTGGGCGTTGACCGCGTGGTCATGCTGGCGCTGGGCGCTGAAAGCATCGGCGAAGTGATTGCCTTTACGGTAGACCGCGCCTGATCGCTTTTTCACCTCCCTCCGCCGGCGGGTGGGGGAGGTGAAAGACGACTTTGGACCTGACACCCTCGCCCCGGCTTTAGCCCGAATACCCACAATTTCCATCCGTGATTTTGCTACTATCCGCGCTCTTTTTATGAGGCCAGGCGTCGCTCGTCGGGCGATGCCCACGTTTGGATAGATTTATGCATCAACAACTCAAGAAGATGAGCCTGATCGGGCTGATTCTGATGATCTTCACCTCGGTGTTTGGCTTTGCCAACAGCCCATCGGCGTTTTATCTGATGGGCTATAGCGCGATGCCGTTTTACCTTTTTTCCGCCCTCTTTTTCTTTATCCCGTTCGCGCTGATGATGGCGGAGATGGGCTCAGCTTATCGTCGCGAAGAGGGCGGGATCTATTCCTGGATGAACCACAGCGTCGGGCCGCGCTTTGCCTTCATTGGTACCTTTATGTGGTTTGCCTCGTACGTAGTGTGGATGGTGAGTACCGCCGCTAAGATCTGGGTCCCGCTATCTACTTTTTTGTTTGGCGCGGACAAAACCCAGACCTGGGCGCTGGGTAGCCTGACGCCGACGCAGACGGTCGGTATTCTGGCGGCCTGCTGGATGGTCGTGGTGACCTTTATTGCCGTCAAAGGGATCAATAAAATCGCTAAAATTACCGCCGTCGGCGGTATCGCGGTGATGGGGCTTAACCTGGTGCTGCTGCTGGTGAGCGGGGCGATCCTTCTGCTTAACGGCGGTCATTTCGCCCAGCCGTTAAACTTCACCCTTTCGCCTAATCCCGGGTATCAGTCGGGCATGGCGATGCTGTCGTTTGTGGTATTTGCCATCTTTGCCTATGGCGGAATTGAGGCGGTTGGCGGCTTAGTGGATAAGACCGATAAGCCGGAAAAGAACTTTGCCAAAGGTATTATCATCGCGGCGATTGTTATCTCGATCGGTTACTCGCTGGCGATTGTGCTGTGGGGCGTGAGCGCCAACTGGCAGCAGGTGCTTGGCGCGCGTTCGACCAACCTCGGCAACATCACCTATGTGCTGATGACCAGCCTCGGGGCGACGCTGGGCCAGGCCCTGCACCTGACCCCTGCGGCGTCAGCCCTGACCGGGGTCTGGTTCGCCCGTATTACCGGCCTGTCGATGTTTCTCGCTTACACCGGCGCGTTCTTCACCCTCAGCTATTCTCCCCTGAAAGCGATTATCCAGGGCACGCCAAAAGCGCTCTGGCCGTCGGTGATGACCCGTCTCAACGTCAACGGAATGCCCGCCGCGGCGATGTGGCTGCAGTGTCTGCTGGTCGGGGTGTTTATCGTACTGGTATCGTTCGGTGGGGATAGCGCTTCCGCGTTTTATAACAAGCTGACGCTGATGGCCAATGTCTCTATGACCTTGCCTTATCTGTTCCTGACCATCGCCTTCCCGTTCTTCAAGGCGAAAACCCATCTTGACCGGCCGTTCGTGATCTTCAAAAACCGTCCGTCGACGCTGCTGGCGACCGGCGTGGTGCTGCTGGTGGTGACCTTCGCCAATATCTTCACCATTATCCAACCCGTCATCGACAGCGGGGACTGGAACAGCACCCTGTGGATGGTCGGTGGGCCGATCTTCTTCTCACTGCTGGCGCTGGGGATCTACGAAAGCTACCGTCGGCGCATGGCGTCCGGCGCGCTGGTGATGGAGAGTTAAAGAGCCTGCCCGGCGGTGCCGCCGGGCAGGGGATGGTTTACAGGCTACCAGCCGTACGGCGGCTGGTTTTTCCGGCCGAGGTCATGGTTTTACTGCTTTGCCTGCCGTCAATACTTTCCAGACGCATCTGGAACGGAGGGAACGGCATATCAATGCCATGCTCGCGGAAGCCCGCCAGGATCAGCTGATGCATCTCATGGCGCAGCGGCATGCGGTGCCCCATCTCCGCGGCAAAAATACGTAGCTCGAAAATCTGGATCCCCTGCTGCAGGTCGACGAGAAACGCCTCCGGCGCCGGGGTATCGATGACCAGCGAGCAGCGATGCGCCGCGGCGATGAGAATTTTCGTCACCTCTTCGGTATCGGCGTCCACAGGCGCCGGCACCGTCAGCACCACGCGGGTAACCGAGTCCGACAGCGACCAGTTGATAAACTGTTCGGTAATGAACGCCTTGTTCGGCACGATAATCTCTTTCCGGTCCCAGTCGCTGATGGTGGTCGCACGGGTATTAATGCGGGTGACGCTGCCCGTCAGGTCGCGAATGGTGACCGTATCGCCGATGCGGATCGGCTTCTCAAACAGGATAATCAGGCCGGAGATAAAGTTGGCGAAGATCTCCTGCAGGCCAAACCCGAGACCCACACCCAGCGCGGCGACCAGCCACTGCAGCTTCGACCACTCAATACCGATCATCGAGAAGCCCACCAGCCCGCCGACCAGCATCAGCAGATATTTAGTGATGGTGGTGATGGCGTAGCCGGTGCCGGGCGTTAAATCGAGATGCTGGAGGATCGCCAGTTCCAGCAGCGCGGGCAGGTTGCGTACCAGCTGAGTGGTGATGATCAGCACCAGAATGGCAATCAACACCGCGCCAAGCGTAATAGGCTCAAGGCTTTCCACCCCTTGTACCGTCGAGGTCACGTCCCACAGCGAGATATTCTCAAGGAAGCCAAACGCCGAGTGAATTTCCGACCACAGCACGATGACCGATAGCAGCGCGATCAGCATCAGCAGGGAGCGGACAAGCCGCAGCGACTGGGTACTGATGGCATCGAGGTCGACCTCGCTGACCTCCGTCTCCACCGACCCTTCCGGGCTGCTGACGTGAACGGGCTCATCTTCGCCGCGGGCGCGCTGAGCGAGAATTTCCGCGCGACGATGGCGGGCCCGGTCGAAGGCCAGCCGGCGGCGCTGGATCAGCATCCAGCGGCGGATGATGTGATAGACCACCAGCAGCAGGAACCAGATGGCGACCGAGGTTTCCAGACGCGCAAGCAGCGCCTGGGCGGTGGCGAGGTAGCCGACGGCGGCCGCCAGCATGGCCACCAGCGGGGCGCCAAGCATCAGGTTCCACAGCAGGCGGTTCACCATATTGTCGCCATTCCCCTCTTTATCCAGATAGAGCGGAATACCGGCGTGCTTAAGGCTCAGGGTGACCACCGCCAGCGCGCCGCAGATCAGCAGGAAGCACAGGCGGCCCAGCGAAGCGGAGAATTCGCGGTCGTTAAGATTATCGAACATGATCAGCGCCATAATCAGCGGCACAATCAGCCCGATGCTCATCAGGTAGTAGCGCATCGCCTTCGCCACGCGGCTACGCGGCCAGCCGAAGTGGGCGATAAACAGCCCGTTTGGCCGGGCGAAGGTGGCGCAGATCATCACCACCCACAGCAGAGGCACCGTCGCGGTGACTCCATCGCCAATCGCCACCGCCAACGGGAACGGCCAGGCGGACTGCAGACCATAGCCGAGCGTCATCCACAGCACCGGCAGCGGCGAGGCCACCAGTATCGACCAGAAGACCGTGCGCAGCGTCAGCCAGAAGTGATCCTGAGTGACTTTCCCCACCCGGGCGCTGGAGCGCTCGAGAAAGCGGGTGAAATGGCGCCGCGAGCTGATGCTAAAGCCAACCAGCAGCAGGGCGGCAAACAGCGGCAGCAGGGTCTCTTTGCTGGTAAGCATCATCGCGCTGGCTTTGCCCAGTTCGCTGATGGTATCCAGGGAGATCAGGCGCCGCAGATCCTGGACGATTTCCAGCGGCCAGGAGAAGCCGATGGGGCTGACGTCCGAAGTCCAGAACAGATAGCGGTGGGTGGCTTCGTTGATCTCTTTCAGCGCGTCTTCCAGCTGGCCGTTGGCGACCTTCAGCTTGGTGAGCTCCAGCATCAGGGTGTCGCCGCCGCGCAGCAGCGAGTTCAGCAGCTCGTTCTGCGTGCGCAGCTGCGCCTGCAGGATCTTGTTCTGCTCGCTGGTCAGCGGTTCGCCGTCGGCCTGGCGGATCTGCCGCAGCTGCGGCTGCTTACTCAGCAAATCTTCAAAGCGCAGACGCTGCACGCGCAGCTGCGCCATTTCCGTATCCAGCTGCTGCGGGCGAGGGCGCTCCGGCAGCCGCGCCACCTGGGCGCGCAGGGCTTCGCCCAGCAGATTGGAGGAGCCCAGCCACTGCGACTGCTCGCGCAGGGTGTTTAACGCCTGGCGCACCTGCAGCGTTTGATTCGTCGCCTGCCGCTGCTGGGACGCCACCAGATCCATGCGCTGCGCCTGCTGGTTCAGCGCCTGGGAGAGCTCACGGTTGACCTTAAACTGGGCGGTGATGTCCGGCGGCAGGTTTTCACTGTTCTCCGCCAGCAGTTCGGTACTCTCCAGCGCCTTTTCCGCCTCCCGCTGGCGCTGGCTGTTTTGCAGATTGCGCAGCGCCTGCAGATAGGCATCCAGCTGCTCGCTCTGCTTTTGCGCCAGCTCGGAACGGGCGCGCGACAGCTCCTGGCGGTTGTTGGCGGAGAGCTGGGCGAGGTCGAGTTCATCTACCAGCGCCTTCAGACGCGCTGATTCCGCCTGCAGAGCAAGATTTTGCGCCTGGGCGAGAGCATTGTTGCCGGTTTGCGTGCCGATGCGGCGCTCAACCTCATTGAGCTGACGACGGGCATCGGTTTGCTGCTGCGGCAGCTGGTTCAGGGAGTCGGCGATTTCACGCGCGCGATCCTGCTCCTGCTGCGCCTGGCGGCTCGATTCCAGCAGCTGGCTGCTGACCTGCAGGATCTCCTGGTTCAGCGCATCGGCGGTCAGGCCGGTTGGCACCTGGCGCGGCTCTTCGCTCAGATTATTGAGCTGGGCACGCAGGCTTTGAAACAGTTTGGGGAAATTGTCGATAACGTCCTGATACTGACGGGCGCGCTCGAGGGATGATTTTCGCTCCTCAAGCGCGTTCAGCGCGGACTGCAGAACTTCAACGGTTTCAGGCTGGGCGGGCTTTGCCGCCTTCGCCTGTTCCAGTTCCTGGGTTATCTGTTTAGCATCCGGGGCTGTCGCAGCGTACGCCCCGAAACTGAGGCTCAAGGCCAACAGGAAAGTGTATATCAGGCGCACGGCATAACCCTTTTGCTGAAGAATTAACCTTGGTCTTGTTTATCGTCAACCAGCGGGCTGGCGCGGTGTTCGGCGCGGATCTCTTCTTCCGGTAACGGCGCGGGTTCAGCGGCGGCGGTCGCTTCCACTGCTGTCGCCAGCGGTTGGCCGATCTTGGTCACGGACAGGCTTTGCAGCGTGTCGACCAGCTTCACCTGGCCCGGGGCAAACAGGTTGATCACGGTGGAACCCAGTTTGAAGCGGCCCATCTCCTGGCCTTTCAGCAAGGCGATGGAGCCTTCGTTGTCGCCAGCGGGCCAGGTCCAGCGTTTAATAATGCCTTCGCGCGGCGGGGTCACGGTGCCGGACCACACGGTCTCGATGCTGCCGACGATAGTTGCGCCCACCAGAATTTGCGCCATCGGGCCAAACTCAGTATCAAACAGGCAGATGACGCGCTCGTTACGGGCGAACAGGTTCGGGACGTTCTGCGCCGTCAAGTGGTTAACAGAGAACAGGTCGCCAGGAACGTAGATCATTTCGCGCAAGATGCCGTTGCACGGCATGTGTACGCGGTGATAGTCGCGCGGCGACAGGTAGGTGGTGGCGAAGCTGCCGTTACGGAACAGGTCGGCCATCTGATAGTTGCCGGCCAGCAGGGCTTCCAGACTGTAGTCATGACCTTTAGCCTGCAGGATTTTATCGTTCTCAATGGCGCCAAGCTGGCTGATCACGCCATCGGCCGGCATCACCAGCACGTTTGGATCGGTATTCAGCGGGCGAACGTCGTCGCGCAGCGGGCGCACGAAGAAATCGTTGAAGGTGCGATAAGCCGCGGTATCCGGCTTCTGCGCCTCTTTCATATCGACCTTGTAGTATTTCACGAACAGATCGATGACCAGCTTCGTCAGCCAACCTGCGCGTTTGCTCGCACCCCAGCCTGCGAGGCGGGTGAGCCACAGTTTAGGCAGAATGTATTGCAGTGAAAGTTTAAGATCGTTTAACAAAGTAGCCTCCAGGCCATGATATGTCGTTCCTGACCCCGCCTGCGGGCGGGGACCTGAAAAAAGGGGACGATTCTATACGTAAAACTCGCCAAATGGCATCCGCGTAAGCTGCGTCATCATCGCTGCCCGGCAGCGCCTGACGTGATGCTCAGCTTAATGATCAGTCATCGGACGAGGAAAAGTTTTTACGCGTTTTTACCTGTACCTGCGCCATGCTTTCCAGGATGCGGTGGTAGTTCTCAAAACGGCTTTCGGCGATCTTGCCGTTCTCTACCGCTTCGCGAAGCGCACAGCCAGGATCGGTATCGTGTTTACAGTCGCGATATTTGCAACGGCCTAAATAATCATGGAATTCGACAAAGCCGTTGGTGATTTGTTCCGCTTCCAGATGCCACAGGCCGAACTCACGTACCCCCGGTGAATCAATCACATCGCCGCCGTGCGGGAAGTGGTAGAGGCGTGCAGCGGTGGTGGTGTGTTGACCTAAGCCGGAAACGTCCGAGACATCATTGGTGAGGATCTGATCCTCGCTCAACCCGAGCAGGGCGTTCAGCAGGCTCGATTTACCGACCCCGGACTGCCCGGCGAAGATACTGATGCGGTCGGTCAGGGCCGCTTCCAGCGGCTTAAGGCCGTCCTGAGTCCGACTGGAAACCAGCAGCACGCGGTAACCGATGTTGCGGTAGATATCCATTTGCTCATTGACGAAGCGCAGACCATCATCATCCAGCAGATCGATTTTATTCAGCACAATGAGCGGCTCGATATCCTGCGCTTCGCAGGCCACCAGATAGCGATCGATAATATTCAGCGACAGCTCAGGCAGGATCGCGGAAACCACCACGATCTGGTCGATATTGGCGGCGATAGGCTTCACGCCGTCGTAAAAATCCGGACGCGTCAGGACGGAGTCGCGATCGTGCACCGCCTCGACGATCCCTTTGACGCTTACGCCGTCGGCGGCGTCTTTGCCCGGCCGCCAGACCACGCGGTCGCCGGTGACCAGCGAGCGGATCGTCCGGCGGATATTGCAGCGATGCACGCTGCCGTCAGCGGATTCGACGTCGGCATGCATACCAAAGCGACTGATGACAATGCCTTCCGACGTTTCGCCAAACAGGTTGTCATCGTAGTCGGCCTTCTCCGCAGTGGTTTTCAGACGGCGCTGGTGGTTGGCTTTGACGCGGCGCTGCTGGCCTTTGGAGAGTTTATTTTTACTCAATCGAACTGGCTCCTGGTCGCCCTGATGGGGCAAAACCTCTATGATACACGCTATTTTAGATGAATATAGTCACGCGAGAAGGGTGGAAAATAGCATGAGTGCAAATGAAAACAACCTCATTTGGATCGATCTTGAGATGACAGGGCTGGATCCGGAGCGCGATCGCATTATCGAAATCGCCACCCTGGTGACCGATGCCAACCTGAACATTCTGGCTGAGGGCCCGACCATCGCGGTGCATCAGTCGGACGCTCAGCTGGCATTAATGGACGAGTGGAATGTGCGGACGCATACCGGCAGCGGTCTGGTGGATCGCGTAAAGGCCAGCACCGTCAGCGAGCACGATGCCGAACTGGCGACCATTGAGTTTCTTAAGCAGTGGGTGCCGGCGGGCAAGTCGCCGATCTGCGGCAACAGTATCGGCCAGGATCGTCGCTTCCTGTTTAAGTACATGCCGCAACTGGAAGCCTATTTCCACTATCGCTATCTGGACGTTAGCACGCTGAAAGAGCTGGCGCGCCGCTGGAAGCCGGAAATTCTCGACGGCTTTAAAAAGCAGGGCACTCATCAGGCGATGGACGATATCCGCGAGTCGGTCGCCGAGCTGGCTTACTACCGCGAACACTTCATTAAGCTGTAAACCGCGACCGGGCCCTGTGCGCGGCCCGGTACACTTTTCTGCGTTATTTAAACCACTTCTGCTGCATCTGCTGGAAGTCAGGTGTCGCCATGACCGCGGCCAGGGCATCGTTGATGGCGTTCAGCAGCTCCGGATCGTCTTTGCGCACCGCAATCGCATACTGCTTACCGTAATAAGCCGGGTCGGTGGCCCGTTCATCCATGATGGCGTAGTCAGGGTTCTCCTGCTGCCAGGCGTCGAGGGTGGCGAAGTCGCCCATGACGCCGGTTATTTGCCCGGCTTTCAGCGCGGCCAGGGCGCTGGCGACATCGTCGTAAGGGACAGCCTGTACGGCTTTCTGTTTATCACGCAGGTAGCGCTGATGCAGCGTGCCTTTCACCACGCCGACTTTTTTAGCCTTCAGATCGGCAAAGGTATGGGCGACATCTTTGTTGACGATCACTACCCCGGAGAGCGCCTGGCGATAGGGTCGGCTGAAGGCGACCTGCTTCTCACGCATCGGGATCACTTCCATGCCGGCAATCACCGCGTCAAATTTCTTAAAGCGTAAAGCCGGGATCAGGGTATCGAAACGCTGCGCCGTGAACTGGCACTGCGCCTGCATCTGCTGGCACAGGGCGTGCGCGAGATCGATATCGAAGCCAACGGGCTGATTTTTGCCGTTGGCGGTGACAAACGGTGGATTGGCCGTGGTGGTGCCAAAATGGAGCGTCTCGGCTGACGCGGTTCCGATGGCCAGCGTGCTCAGCAGCAGGACGGTGAGGACTTTTCTCATGCTAATTCCCTGTTTGGCGTCGGGGTGGCCTCGTTATACGTCGCGCCACCGCTGTATGATGCGAGCGATTTTGCGTCATTCAGCCGGGCGGAAAAAGCGATTTTGCCCGTTATGACGCTTATTTATACAATTCAGCGGCGTAGATGGCGAGAAAATGTCCATTTAAACAAAAAACGCAAAAAAGTGATCGTCAGGGGGTTGCAGGGGCATCGAATTCTCGTATAATGCGCCTCCCGTAACGACGCAGAAATGCAAATTACGACGCCATCGAAATATGGCAAAAAATGCAGTAACGCGGGAATAGCTCAGTTGGTAGAGCACGACCTTGCCAAGGTCGGGGTCGCGAGTTCGAGTCTCGTTTCCCGCTCCAAAATTTGAAAGCACCATCCTGATCAAAGGATTTCATCTCGCAGATGCGGGGCGAAAGCCGAAGATTAAGCGGGAATAGCTCAGTTGGTAGAGCACGACCTTGCCAAGGTCGGGGTCGCGAGTTCGAGTCTCGTTTCCCGCTCCAAAATTTGAAAGACACACCACACCAGTCGCAGTTTTCAGGTTGCTAGACGGTAGCTTGAATGACGATGATTAAGCGGGAATAGCTCAGTTGGTAGAGCACGACCTTGCCAAGGTCGGGGTCGCGAGTTCGAGTCTCGTTTCCCGCTCCAAATTTTCTTCCATCTCTTATTTATCCACAGTGCAATCCAGCGCCGGGGATGATTTTCGTTTGGTCCGCAGAAATACTGTGAACAGAGTTATCCACAGGTTGTCGTTCCGTCACTGGCGGCGCAAATGCTTCGCTTTGTAAATAGTATCTTTGTATGTGATTGAAATTTAACAAATAAATTTCATTTCAAAATGTTAATCCGATCACTTGACCTTGGTCTGCGCCTTGAAACGCAATGTGTTTTAGATTTTATTCACAGCCTGTGAATGAATCAGGCGTCGCGCGGCAAGCCTTTCTCTACCACTCTGACCAGACGTAATTTTTTCGGCAGCTGTACTTCAACGGCGTCGGCGTTCCGCTTTTTCAGTTGCTGGGCAATCGCCCACTCAATGTGTTCATCGAGAAGCGGGTGCTCGCCCCGGCGGCTCTCCAGGGCGCGAAGATGGGCTTCATCCCAGGGCGCATTGCCCAACGCGACGGCGATATTGCGCAGCCAGCGCAGGTGGCCAATGCGACGAATCGCCGACCCTTCGGTCACCTTCAGAAACCACGCTTCGCTCCAGGCGAACAGCTCCACCAGCGGCGGGGCATGCAGCGCTTTGCGTGGGCTGAAATCCTCTTCATCGGTGAGCTGTGAGAAACGGTTCCACGGGCAGATCAGCTGACAATCATCACAACCGTAAATACGGTTGCCGATTAGTGGACGGAACTCCTCGGGGATTGCACCTTCCAGTTCAATGGTGAGATAGGAGATGCAGCGCCGGGCGTCGACGGTATAGGGCTCAACGATGGCCCCGGTGGGACAGATGGTCATGCAGGCGACGCAGCGCCCACACTCCTCCGCGACCGGGCTGTCGACCGGCAGGGGCAGATCAATCAGCAGTTCGCCGAGGAAAAAGAACGATCCGGCGTCGCGGCTTAAGATAAGTGAGTGCTTACCTGTCCAGCCTAGGCCCGCTTTTTCTGCGATTGGCCGTTCCAGGATAGGCGCGGAATCGACAAAAGGTCTAAAATTGAGCGAAGCACACTGTTCCTGAATCTTCTCCCCCAGCTTTTTCAGGCGATTACGTAGCAGCTTATGATAATCACGCCCGAGGGCATAACGGCTGACGTAACCCAGCGTGGGATCTTTCAGGGTGCGGGCAAAGGCGGCGTTAGCGGGCAGATAGTTCATCCGCACGCTGATGACGCGTAACGTACCGGGCAGCAGTTCGTGGGGACGGGCGCGCATCATACCGTGACGGGCCATCCATTCCATTTCGCCGTGGTATTGTTTATCCAGCCATGCCTGCAGTTTGGGTTCACTGGCGCTGAGGTCGGTATCGGCGATCCCCACCTGCTGGAACCCAAGCTCTGTGCCCCATTGTTTGATTTGTTGCGCTAACTGAACGAGATCGAGGGGCTGTGACATGATGGACCATACAATGACGAAAAACCCTGACAGTATACCATACAACATTTGGCCTGCGGAGGCGCTGCGCCTGGCCGAACGAGAGGCGGCGGACAGCCTGGGGCTGACGCTGTTCGAACTCATGCAGCGCGCGGGCGAGGCGGCGTTCCAGCTGGCCAGCGGCGCTTATCCTGCCAGCGCGCACTGGCTGATCCTCTGCGGACATGGCAACAACGGCGGCGACGGATATGTCGTTGCGCGTCTGGCACAGGCCGCGGGGCGGCGAGTGACGCTGCTGGCGGTGGAGAGTGACAGCCCGCTGCCGGAAGAGGCGCAGGCGGCGCGGGAGGCGTGGCTTAACGCCGGCGGCGTGATCCATGCGGCGACTATCCCATGGCCCGACGATATCTCACTGATTATTGATGGCCTGCTCGGCACCGGTCTGCACAGCGCGCCGCGCGATCCCGTTGCGGCGCTCATCCACCAGGCGAACCACCACCCGGCGCCGGTGGTGGCGCTGGATATCCCTTCCGGCCTGAATGCGCAGACGGGCGCGACGCCAGGTGCAGTGGTACAGGCCGACCATACGCTGACCTTTATCGCCCTCAAGCCGGGGCTGCTGACCGGCAAGGCGCGGGATGTCGTCGGGCAACTCCACCATCATGCGCTGGGGCTCGAACGCTGGCTCGCCGGACAAAGCACTCCTCTGACGCGGTTTTGCGCCGCCCACCTCGCCGACTGGCTGCCGCCGCGGCGGGCCACCTCCCATAAAGGCGATCACGGTAAACTGGTGATTGTCGGCGGCGATCGCGGCACGGCAGGCGCTATCCGTATGTGCGGTGAAGCGGCCCTACGCAGCGGCGCGGGACTGGTGCGAGTACTTACTCACCCGGAGAACGTGGCGCCCATTGTCACCGTGCGGCCGGAATTAATGGTAGATGAACTGACGCCGCAGACTCTGAAAGCCGCGCTGGAGTGGGCTGATGTGGTGGCGATTGGCCCTGGCCTGGGGCAGCGCGAATGGGGACGCAGCGCCCTGCGCACGGTGGAAAGTTTTAACAAACCGATGGTCTGGGACGCCGACGCGCTGAACCTGCTGGCATTCAATCCCGATAAACGTCACAATCGCGTGCTAACGCCGCACCCCGGCGAAGCGGCCCGTCTGCTGAACGTCAGCGTGGCAGAAATTGAAAGCGATCGCTTACTTTCTGCGCAGCGTCTGGTAAAACGGTATGGTGGCGTGGTTGTGCTGAAAGGCGCGGGCACGGTGGTAGCCAGTGAAAGCGGGGCGATGGGCATTATCGATGCCGGCAATGCCGGGATGGCCAGCGGCGGGATGGGCGATGTGCTCACCGGCATCATCGCCGCGTTGTTAGGACAGCACCTGACGCCGTATGATGCTGCCTGTGCCGGGTGCGTCGCTCATGGCGATGCCGCCGACCGACTGGCCGCCCGCGAGGGCACCCGCGGCATGCTGGCGACCGATCTCTTTTCCACGCTCAGGCGTGTTGTTAACCCGGATGTGATTGACGTAGACCATGATTAACCGAGTGATTCCTTTACCCGATGAGCAGGCCACGCTGGCCCTTGGCGACCGCATCGCGCAGGCCTGTACCGGCGCCACCGTGATTTATCTGTATGGTGATTTAGGCGCGGGGAAAACGACCTTCAGCCGCGGCTTTTTGCAGGCGCTCGGTCACCGCGGCAATGTCAAAAGCCCAACTTATACCCTGGTGGAGCCCTATACCCTCGAGAACCTGATGGTGTATCACTTCGATCTCTACCGTCTGGCGGATCCTGAGGAACTCGAATTTATGGGGATCCGTGATTATTTTGCCGACGATGCCATCTGCCTGGTGGAATGGCCGCAGCAAGGCGCAGGTGTCCTGCCTGACCCGGATGTTGAAATTCACCTTGATTACCAGGCACAAGGGCGTGAGGCGCGTATTACCGCGATCTCCTCACGGGGTGAATCTTTACTGGCGCGTTTAGCCTTTTAGCCTGAAGGATGACGGGATGAAGTATCGCATAACCACCTGGCTTGCCGCTGCGCTGATGCTGTCGAGTCTTCACGCCACTGCGGCGAGTTTATCCGATATCCAGGTCTCTAACGGAGACCAGCAGGCCCGTATTACCCTAAGCTTTGTCGGTGAGCCGGAGTACTCCTTTACCCCACAGGGTAAACGTCTGGTGGCGCTGGATATCAAGCAGACCGGCGTATTGCAGGGACTACCGCTGCAGTTTAGCGGCAGCAACCTGGTGAAGAGTATTCGCGCCGGCACGCCGCAGGATACGCAGACGCTGCGTCTGCTGGTGGATCTGACGGAAGATGGCAAAACCCGGGCGGTGAAGCAACAGAACGGGGCGAATTACACGGTGGTCTTTACCATCAACGCCGACGCGCCGCCGCCGCCGCCTCCGCCGCCCGTGGTGGTGAAACGGGCCGACCCGCCGCCGGTGATGCCTTCCCGGACGACGACGTCAGGGCGTAACCCGTTCAGCTCGTCGGGTCATGAACGGCAGACGGTGATGACCTCCTCTCAGCCGGCGATGACCAACAATCAGACCGTGACTCGCCCGGCGGCCCGCACGGTGTCGGCGGATGATAAAGTCATTATCGCCATTGATGCCGGGCACGGCGGCCAGGATCCTGGCGCGATTGGCCCGAACGGCACCAAAGAGAAAAACGTGACTATCGCTATCGCGCGCAAGCTGCGGGCGTTACTGAACGCCGATCCGCAGTTTAAGCCGGTGCTGACCCGCGACGGAGATTACTTTATTTCGGTGATGGGCCGCTCTGACGTGGCGCGTAAGCAAAACGCCAATTTCCTCGTCTCTATCCATGCTGACGCCGCGCCAAACCGCGATGCCACCGGCGCCTCGGTGTGGGTGCTCTCGAACCGTCGCGCCAACAGCGAAATGGCCGGTTGGCTCGAGCAGCATGAGAAGCAGTCTGAACTGCTCGGCGGTGCGGGCGATGTGCTGGCAAACAGCCAGGCCGACCCCTACCTGAGCCAGGCGGTGCTGGATCTGCAGTTTGGTCATTCCCAGCGCGTCGGCTACGATGTGGCGACCAACGTGCTGAGCCAGCTGCAGCGTATTGGCAACCTGCACAAACGCCGCCCGGAGCATGCTAGCCTTGGAGTGCTGCGCTCGCCGGACATCCCGTCGATCCTCGTGGAAACGGGCTTTATCAGTAACAACGGCGAAGAGCGGCTGCTGGGTAGCGATGATTACCAGGAGCAGATTGCGGAGGCGATTTATAACGGCTTACGCAACTACTTTATGCAGCATCCGCTGCAGTCGGCGCCTCGCGGCGAGGCGGCGCAGACCGCCAGCGCCGCGGCGCCGGGCGGGATGTTGATTAACTAAGGAGCAGGGGATGCCGATTCAGGTTCTGCCGCCGCAGCTCGCCAACCAGATTGCCGCCGGCGAGGTGGTGGAGCGGCCCGCGTCGGTGGTGAAAGAGCTGGTTGAGAACAGTCTTGATGCGGGCGCCACGCGGATTGACATTGATATCGAACGCGGCGGCGCGAAGCTCATTCGCATCCGCGATAACGGCAGCGGCATCAAAAAAGACGAGCTGGCGCTGGCCCTGGCTCGTCATGCGACCAGCAAGATCGCCTCGCTTGACGATCTGGAGGCCATTATTAGCCTCGGCTTTCGCGGCGAAGCGCTGGCCAGTATCAGTTCGGTAGCGCGCTTAACGCTGACTTCGCGCACGGCGGAGCAGCAGGAAGCCTGGCAGGCGTATGCTGAAGGCCGCGATCAGGCGGTGACGGTGAAGCCGGCGGCGCACCCGGTCGGTACCACTCTGGAAGTCCTCGATCTGTTCTATAACACCCCGGCGCGGCGAAAATTTATGCGCACCGAAAAGACCGAGTTCGGCCACATTGACGAGGTGGTGCGCCGCATTGCGCTGGCGCGCTTCGACGTCACTATCAACCTCAGCCATAACGGCAAGGTGATGCGCCAGTATCGGGCCGTCGCTCAGGATGGCCAGCGCGAGCGCCGGCTGGGGACAATTTGCGGCGCCGCTTTTCTCGAACATGCGCTGGCGATCGAGTGGCAGCATGGCGATCTGACCCTGCGCGGCTGGGTCGCCGATCCGCTGCATACCACCCCGGCGCTGGCGGAAATTCAGTATTGCTACGTTAACGGGCGGATGATGCGCGATCGGCTGATCAACCATGCTATCCGCCAGGCCTGTGAAGACAAGCTAGGGGCCGATCAGCAACCGGCGTTTGTGCTGTATCTGGAGATCGATCCCCATCAGGTGGATGTAAACGTCCACCCGGCCAAGCATGAGGTGCGTTTCCATCAGTCGCGCCTGGTGCACGACTTTATCTACCAGGGCGTACTGAGCGTACTGCAGCAGCAGCTTGACGCGCCGCTGGCGGAAAAAGACGACCCGCCGGTGCCGCGCCCGATGCCGGAGAACCGCATCGCCGCGGGAGGCAACCAGTTTGCGCGGCCAGCGGAAGCGCGGGAGCCTGCGACCCGCTTCAGCATCACGCCATCGCGTGAGCCTGCGGCCTCCAGCGGCAAACCGGGCGGCGCGAGCTGGCCGCATGCGCAGCCGGGTTACCAGAAGCAGCAGGGAGCGCTTTATCGTCAACTGCTCGACACGCCAACGGCGCCAAAGCCAGCGTTGCAGCCTCCGGCGGCGGCAGAGTTGGCCGGTCACAGTCAGAGCTTTGGCAGAGTGTTGACGATTGTTGGCGGCGACTGCGCGCTGCTGGAGCGCGAGGGCGGTCTGGCGCTGCTGTCGTTGACCGTTGCCGAGCGCTGGCTGCGCCAGGCGCAGTTGACCCCGGGAGCGGAGGCGGTATGTGCTCAGCCGCTGCTGATCCCGCTGCGGTTAAAAGTTACGGAAGGGGAAAAACAGGCGCTGGCCGCCGCTCAGCCGGCGCTGGCGCAGCTAGGGATCGATGTGCATACCGATGCCCTGCACGTGACGGTGCGCGCGGTCCCTTTACCCTTAAGACAACAAAATTTACAAATCTTGATTCCTGAACTGATAGGCTACCTGGCGCAGCAAAACGCATTCGACGTCGGCAATATCGCCCAGTGGATGGCGCGTAATCTGACGAGCGAACAGACGTCATGGAATATGGCGCAGGCGATTGCGCTGCTGGCGGACGTTGAGCGTCTTTGCCCGCAGCTGGTGAGAACGCCGCCGGGTGGCCTGTTACAACCTGTAGATCTCCATTCGGCGATGAATGCCCTGAAAGATGAATGATGTAACCGAGGCGAGCCTGCCCAAGGCAATTTTTTTAATGGGCCCGACGGCCTCCGGCAAAACCGCGCTGGCGATAGCCTTACGTAAAGTTTTGCCAGTAGAGTTGATTAGCGTTGATTCCGCCCTCATTTATCGGGGAATGGATATTGGCACCGCCAAACCGGATGCTGCGGAGCTTAGCGCTGCGCCGCATCGGCTGCTGGATATTTTGGATCCTGCGGAGGCCTATTCCGCGGCGGATTTTCGCCGCGATGCGCTGGCGGCGATGGCGGATATTGTCGCCGCCGGGCGAATTCCGCTGTTAGTCGGCGGAACGATGTTGTATTTCAAAGCGTTGCTGGAAGGATTGTCGCCCTTACCGTCGGCTGACCCAGAGGTCAGAGCGCGGATTGAGCAGCAGGCCGCAGAGCAGGGGTGGAATGCGTTACATCAGCAATTACAGGAGATCGATCCCGTGGCTGCTGCGCGTATTCATCCAAATGATCCGCAAAGGCTTTCCCGGGCACTGGAAGTTTTTTTCATTTCGGGTAAAACTTTAACGGAACTGACGCAAACGTCAGGAGACGCTCTGCCATATCAGGTGCATCAGTTCGCCATCGCCCCGGCGAGCCGTGAACTGCTCCATCAACGCATAGAACAGCGTTTTCATCAGATGTTAGCTTCAGGTTTTGAAGCAGAAGTACGGGCGCTTTTTGCCCGCGGAGATTTGCATACGGACATGCCTTCCATCCGTTGTGTCGGATACCGCCAGATGTGGTCATATCTCAATGGCGAGATCCCGTATGATGAGATGGTTTATCGAGGTGTTTGCGCCACGAGACAGTTAGCCAAACGTCAGGTCACCTGGCTGCGCGGTTGGGAAGGTGTGCACTGGTTAGACAGTGAACAACCTGAACAAGCGCTCAACAAAGTATTACAGGTTGTTGGTGCGAGCCAGAACTGAACGTGTACAATTAAACGGTATCGTGCGTAATTTTTTTTGAGAATCGTAAGGTTCTGAGTACAAAACAAGCATACATATAAGGAAAAGAGAGAATGGCTAAGGGGCAATCTTTACAAGATCCGTTCCTGAACGCTTTGCGTCGGGAACGCGTTCCGGTTTCTATTTATTTGGTGAATGGTATCAAGCTGCAAGGGCAAATTGAGTCTTTCGATCAGTTCGTGATCCTGTTGAAGAACACGGTCAGCCAGATGGTCTATAAGCACGCAATTTCTACTGTTGTCCCGTCTCGCCCGGTGTCTCACCACAGCAACAATGCTGGCGGCGGTTCCAGTAACTATCACCACGGTGGTAGCGCGCAGGGTTCTTCTGCGCCGCAACAAGACAGCGACGACGCCGAATAAGGCCAGTGCTGTTTTTCCACGCCGGGGAGCCAGGTTTTCTGCGTTCCCCGCTGGTATTTTATAAGGGGTTTACGCTTGTTTGACCGTTATGACGCCGGTGAGCAGGCGGTACTGGTACACATCTATTTTTCGCAAGACAAAGATATGGAAGATCTCCAGGAGTTTGAAACTCTGGCCTCTTCCGCCGGTGTCGAAGCAATGCAGGTGATTACCGGTAGCCGTAAAGCACCGCACCCGAAGTATTTTGTTGGTGAAGGTAAGGCAGTCGAAATTGCGGAAGCCGTTAAAGCGACCGGCGCTTCGGTCGTGCTCTTCGATCATGCCCTGAGTCCGGCGCAAGAACGTAACCTGGAACGCCTGTGCGAATGCCGGGTTATCGATCGCACCGGTCTTATTTTAGATATTTTCGCCCAGCGCGCGCGCACCCATGAAGGGAAATTGCAGGTCGAGCTGGCGCAGCTGCGCCATATGGCGACTCGCCTTGTCCGCGGTTGGACCCACCTTGAAAGACAGAAGGGCGGGATTGGTTTGCGTGGCCCGGGTGAAACCCAGCTCGAAACCGACCGCCGTTTATTGCGTAACCGTATCATGCAGATCCTGTCGCGGCTGGAAAAAGTCGAGAAACAGCGCGAGCAGGGGCGGCGGTCGCGTGCGAAAGCCGATATTCCTACCGTGTCGCTGGTGGGCTATACCAACGCCGGAAAATCAACGCTCTTTAACCAGATCACTGCCGCCGAGGTCTATGCCGCGAACCAGCTGTTCGCCACCCTGGACCCGACGCTGCGCCGCATTGACGTCCCTGACGTCGGCGAAACGGTGCTGGCCGATACCGTCGGCTTTATTCGCCACCTGCCGCACGATCTGGTAGCCGCGTTTAAAGCGACGTTGCAGGAGACGCGTCAGGCGACGCTGCTGCTGCATGTGATTGATGCGGCGGATGTCCGCGTGCAGGAAAACATTGATGCGGTAAATACGGTTCTCGCTGAAATTGAGGCCGATGAGATCCCGGCGCTGCTGGTGATGAACAAAATCGACATGCTTGACGATTTTGAACCGCGCATCGATCGCGACGATGAAAATAAACCGATTCGGGTCTGGCTTTCAGCCCAGACCGGGGTTGGCGTACCACTGCTTTTTCAGGCATTAACGGAGCGTCTTTCCGGTGAAGTGGCCCAGCATACGCTGCGCTTACCGCCGAAAGAAGGGCGACTGAGAAGCCGTTTCTATCAGCTTCAGGCGATAGAAAAAGAGTGGATGGAGGATGACGGCAGCGTGAGTCTGCAGGTGCGCATGCCGATCGTTGACTGGCGGCGCCTCTGTAAGCAAGAGCCAACGCTTGTTGACTATGTGGTTTAACCTTGCAGCTTGCCTGAAGATATTGACCCCTGTGGGGATATCAAAAACAAATATGGAGCATATACATGGCGTGGAATCAGCCCGGTAATAACGGACAGGACCGCGACCCGTGGGGGAGCAGCAAACCTGGCGGCAACTCTGAGGGAAATGGCAATAAAGGCGGTCGCGAGCAGGGGCCGCCGGATCTGGATGATATCTTCCGCAAGTTAAGTAAAAAACTTGGCGGGCTCGGCGGCGGCAAGGGCGGACTGGGCGGCGGCAATAGCGCGCAGGGGCCTCGCGGACCGATGGGCGGGCGTATTGTCGGCATCGTTGCCGCGGCGGCAGTGATTATCTGGGCGGCCAGCGGTTTCTATACCATTAAAGAGGCCGAGCGCGGCGTGGTCACCCGTTTTGGCAAGTTCAGCCATCTGGTTGAGCCTGGCCTGAACTGGAAACCGACCTTTATCGATAACGTTCAGGCGGTGAACGTGGAGTCGGTGCGCGAACTTGCGGCTTCCGGCGTCATGCTGACCTCTGACGAAAACGTGGTGCGCGTTGAGATGAACGTGCAGTACCGCGTCACCGATCCGGAGCGCTATCTGTTTAGCGTGACCAGCGCGGACGACAGTCTGCGTCAGGCCACCGACAGCGCGCTGCGCGGCGTGATCGGCAAATACACCATGGATCGCATTCTGACCGAAGGTCGTACCGTGATCCGTAGCGATACCCAGCGTGAGCTGGAAGAGACGATTCGCCCGTACAACATGGGTATCACTCTGCTGGACGTCAACTTCCAGACGGCGCGTCCGCCGGAAGAGGTGAAGGCCGCGTTTGACGATGCCATTGCCGCGCGTGAGAACGAGCAGCAGTACATTCGTGAAGCGGAAGCGTATACCAACGAAGTCCAGCCGCGGGCGAATGGTCAGGCGCAGCGTATTCTCGAAGAGGCACGCGCCTATAAGACCCAGACCGTTCTGGAAGCCCAGGGTGAAGTGGCTCGCTTTGCGAAGATCCTGCCGGAATACAAAGCCGCGCCGGAAATTACCCGCGAGCGTCTGTATATCGAAACCATGGAAAAAGTGCTGAGCCACACCCGTAAAGTGCTGGTCAATGACAGCAAAAACGGCAATCTGATGGTTCTGCCGCTGGATCAGATGCTGAAAGGCGCCGCTGCGCCGGCAGCAAAGAGCGATAGCAGTGACGCCAGCGATCTGCTGCGCCTGCCGCCAGCATCCAGCTCAAGCAGCGCCAGCACCTCATCAACCTCGAGCTCAACCGGGGGTAGCATTATGGACCAACGCCGCGCTAACGCGCAGCGTAACGACTACCAGCGTCAGGGGGAATAACGATGCGTAAATCTGTTATCGCGATCATTGTCATCGTGCTGGTAGTGCTCTACATGTCTGTCTTTGTCGTAAAGGAAGGCGAGCGCGGTATCACGCTGCGTTTCGGTAAAGTTCTGCGCGACGACGAAAACAAGCCGCTGGTGTATGCGCCAGGCCTGCACTTCAAGATCCCGTTTATCGAATCGGTGAAGATGCTGGATGCGCGTATTCAGACCATGGACAACCAGGCTGACCGTTTCGTTACTAAAGAGAAGAAAGACCTGATCGTCGACTCCTATATCAAGTGGCGTATCAGCGACTTCAGCCGTTACTACCTGGCAACCGGCGGCGGCGACGTCTCCCAGGCCGAGGTGCTGCTGAAGCGTAAATTCTCTGACCGTCTGCGGTCTGAAATTGGTCGTCTGGATGTGAAAGATATCGTCACCGACTCCCGTGGTCGCCTGACCCTGGAAGTGCGCGATGCGCTGAACTCGGGTTCGGCCGGTACGGAAGATGAGGTTAGCACCCCGGCGGCTGACGACGCGATTGCTAAAGCGGCAGAGCGTGTGGAAGCCGAAACCAACGGTAAAGTGCAGGTGATCAACCCGAACAGTATGGCGGCGCTGGGTATCGAAGTTGTCGACGTACGTATCAAACAGATCAACCTGCCGGCAGAAGTGTCGGAAGCGATTTATAACCGTATGCGCGCGGAGCGTGAAGCGGTTGCTCGTCGCCACCGTTCACAGGGTCAGGAAGAGGCGGAAAAACTGCGCGCGACTGCGGACTATGAAGTCACCAAGACGCTGGCGGAAGCCGAGCGCCAGGGCCGTATCCTGCGTGGTGAAGGTGATGCGGAATCAGCGAAACTGTTTGCCGACGCGTTCAGCCAGGATCCAGGCTTCTACTCCTTTATCCGTAGCCTGCGTGCCTATGAGAAGAGCTTCCAGAGCAATCAGGATGTGATGGTCCTGAGTCCGGACAGCGATTTCTTCCGCTATATGCGTTCACCGGATTCGGCGCGTAAATAAGCCGGAGAAGGTGTAAACCTGAAGTAATAATGCGAAAAGGCGCCTGAAACAGGCGCCTTTTTTCATGCTGCGAGGGCGGGAATTAGTTGCCGAGTAGCTTGTTCAGCAGGCCGCCGATCACCGGCAGGCCTGCCAGCGTACTTTCGATGGTGCCGCCGATAGAAGAGCCGATGCTTTCGCCTAAGGTTTTGCCCAGGTCCGGCGCCAGGTCGGCCAGATTGAGGGTGCCAAGCAGTGGCAGGTTAATGCTCAGGGCATCAGTGCCCATCGTCCATGCGGCTGCGCCGACCTTGCTGCCTAAGGCCGCCAGACCATCCTGTAACCAGCCTGCGCCGCTCACATTTTCGATTTCAAATGCGGTTAATTCTCTCATCATAATCTTCCTGATTAAGTAGACGTACCGGGTTGTAGTACGCGATGGCATAGTTACAATTTAAAAAATATCCAGCAATACAATTAGTTGTGAATTTTGTTTCACCTTTCCGGTTCATAATGAAGCTGAAATACGGGACAATGTGAAATGAGGGAATGAATTCACCATGCTGGCCGAGACGCCCGCGAGGGCGGCAATGATACTTTTCAATTAGGGTTGACGATGAACTCCACCATTTGGCTGGCGCTGGCGCTGGTTTTAGTACTCGAAGGGCTTGGCCCGCTGCTTTATCCGCGCGCCTGGCGCAAGATGGTCGCCAGCCTGAGCCAGCTACCGGATAATTTATTGCGTCGTTTTGGCGGCGGACTTGTGGTTGCCGGGATTGTGATCTACTACATGTTGAGGAAATCGATTGGCTGATCAAAAAGTGGTCGGATTTGCCTTATTTTGGATGCAAAAAGTGCTGTAACTCTGAAAAAGCGATGGTAGAATCCATTTTTAAGCAAACGGTGATTTTGAAAAATGGGTAACAACGTCGTCGTACTGGGCACCCAATGGGGTGACGAAGGTAAAGGGAAGATCGTCGATCTCCTGACTGAACGGGCTAAATATGTTGTGCGCTACCAGGGTGGTCACAACGCCGGCCATACTCTCGTAATCAACGGTGAAAAAACCGTTCTCCATCTTATTCCATCAGGCATTCTGCGTGAAAACGTCACCAGCATCATCGGTAACGGCGTCGTGCTGTCTCCGGCCGCGCTGATGAAAGAGATGAAGGGCCTGGAAGACCGTGGTATCCCGGTTCGCGAGCGTCTGCTGCTCTCTGAAGCCTGCCCGCTTATCCTTGACTATCACGTGGCGCTGGACGTGGCGCGTGAAAAAGCGCGTGGCGCGAAAGCGATCGGCACTACCGGTCGCGGCATTGGCCCGGCTTACGAAGATAAAGTCGCTCGTCGCGGTCTGCGCGTTGGCGATCTGTTCGATAAAGCAACTTTCGCCGATAAACTGAAAGAAGTGATGGAATATCACAACTTCCAGCTGGTGAACTTCTACAAAGCAGAAGCGGTTGACTACCAGAAAGTGCTGGACGATGTGATGGCGATTGCCGACATCCTGACCAGCATGGTGGTGGACGTATCCGACCTGCTGGATCAGGCGCGTCAGCGCGGCGACTTCGTGATGTTCGAAGGCGCGCAGGGTACGCTGCTGGATATCGACCACGGTACCTACCCGTACGTTACGTCCTCTAACACCACCGCAGGTGGCGTGGCGACCGGCTCCGGCCTGGGCCCGCGTTATGTGGATTACGTTCTCGGTATCATTAAAGCTTACTCGACTCGCGTCGGTGCAGGTCCGTTCCCGACCGAGCTGTTTGATGAAACTGGCGAGTTCCTCTGCAAGCAGGGTAACGAATTCGGCGCCACCACCGGCCGTCGTCGTCGTACCGGCTGGCTGGATGCGGTCGCAGTCCGTCGCGCGGTGCAGATTAACTCCCTGTCCGGCTTCTGCCTGACTAAACTGGACGTCCTCGACGGCCTGAAAGAAGTGAAAATCTGCGTTGGCTACCGTATGCCGGATGGCCGCGAAGTGACCACCACTCCGCTGGCTGCCGATAACTGGGAAGGTATCGAGCCTATCTACGAAACCATGCCGGGCTGGTCCGAAACCACCTTCGGCGTGAAAGAGCGCAGCGGCCTGCCGCAGGCAGCCCTGAACTACATCCAGCGTATTGAAGAGCTGACCGGCGTGCCGGTGGATATCATCTCTACCGGTCCAGACCGTACCGAGACTATGATTCTGCGCGATCCGTTCGACGCGTAATCACTCTCAAGGGGCGCCGTTCGGGCGCCCTTGTTTTTGCTGTTCGCCCGCCCCATTTCAAATAAATTAGCGGCCTGAGCGCTGGCTGGTTTATCATCAATAATAATGATGTCGCTCGACATACCCTGTTTTCTTTTCCCTGAGGTTTATGTGCAGTTAACGAGTTTCACCGATTACGGACTACGCGCGCTGATTTATATGGCGTCGCTGCCGGAAGGACGAATGACCAGTATCTCGGAAGTGACCGAGGTCTATGGCGTCTCCCGTAATCATATGGTTAAAATAATCAATCAGTTAAGTCGCATGGGCTACGTGACTGCCGTGCGGGGGAAGAACGGGGGCATTCGCCTCGGCAAACCAGCAGGACAGATCCGCGTCGGTGACGTGGTGCGTGACCTTGAACCCTTATCGCTGGTCAACTGCAGCAGCGAGTTTTGCCACATTACACCAGCCTGTCGTCTGAAACAGGCACTAGCTGAAGCCGCGCAGAGTTTTCTCAAGGAACTGGATAACTATACGCTGGCTGATTTGGTTGAGAAGAATCAACCGCTTTATAAATTATTGCTGGTGGAGTGACGCCACTCTACCGGAGATGACAACGGAGGAACCGATATGTCACAAGATCCATTCCAGGAACGCGAAGCTGAGAAGTACGCGAACCCTATCCCGAGCCGGGAATTTATCCTCGAACATTTAACTAAACGGGAAAAGCCTGCCAGCCGCGATGAGCTGGCCATCGAGTTAAATATCGAGGGCGAAGAGCAAACCGAAGCGCTGCGCCGCCGCCTGCGCGCGATGGAGCGCGACGGTCAGTTGGTCTTCACCCGCCGCCAGTGCTATGCCCTGCCGGAACGCCTCGATCTCCTCAAAGGAACCGTTATTGGCCACCGCGATGGCTATGGTTTCCTGCGCGTTGAAGGGCGCAAAGACGATCTGTACCTGTCGTCAGAACAGATGAAAACCTGTATTCACGGCGACCAGGTGCTGGCTCAGCCGCTGGGCGCGGACCGTAAGGGCCGCCGCGAAGCGCGCATCGTCCGCGTCCTCGTGCCGAAAACCAGCCAGATAGTTGGCCGTTACTTCACCGACGCTGGCGTCGGCTTTGTCGTCCCGGACGACAGCCGCCTGAGCTTCGATATCCTGATCCCGCCGGAAGAGATAATGGGCGCGCGGATGGGCTACGTGGTCGTGGTCGAGCTGACCCAGCGACCAACCCGCCGCACCAAAGCGGTGGGTAAAATCGTCGAAGTGCTGGGCGACAACATGGGCACCGGCATGGCCGTCGATATGGCGCTGCGTACCCATGAGATTCCTTATGTCTGGCCGCCGGCGGTGGAAAAACAGGTTTCCGGTCTCAAAGAACAGGTGCCGGAAGAGGCGAAGGCCGGACGCGTCGATTTACGCTCGCTGCCGCTGGTTACCATTGACGGCGAAGATGCCCGCGACTTCGATGACGCGGTGTACTGCGAGAAGAAACGCGGCGGCGGCTGGCGCCTGTGGGTCGCCATTGCCGACGTCAGCTACTACGTGCGCCCGGGGACGCCGCTGGATGCGGAAGCGCGCAGTCGTGGCACCTCGGTCTACTTCCCGTCGCAGGTAGTGCCGATGCTGCCGGAAGTGCTGTCTAACGGTCTATGCTCGCTGAACCCGCAGGTCGATCGCCTGTGTATGGTGTGCGAGATGACGATTTCGTCAAAAGGCCGTCTGACCGGTTATAAATTCTATGAAGCGGTGATGAGTTCACATGCTCGCCTGACCTACACCAAAGTGTGGCATATGCTGCAGGGTGACCAGGAACTGCGCGAACACTACGCGCCGCTGGTGAAGCACATTGAAGAGCTGCATAACCTCTACAAAGTGCTGGAGAGCGCCCGCGAAGAGCGCGGCGGTATCTCATTTGAAAGTGAAGAAGCTAAATTCATCTTCAATGCCGAACGCCGTATTGAGCGTATCGAACAGACTCAGCGTAACGATGCGCATAAGCTGATTGAAGAGTGCATGATCCTGGCGAACATCTCCGCCGCGCGCTTCGTTGAGAAGGCGCAGGAGCCAGCGCTGTTCCGTATCCATGATAAGCCAACCACCGAAGCGATTACCTCCTTCCGTACCGTGCTGGCTGAGCTGGGACTGGAGCTGCCTGGCGGCAACAAGCCGGAGCCGCGTGATTACGCCGAGCTGCTAACCTCCATCGCCGATCGCCCGGATGCGGAAATGCTGCAGACGATGCTCCTGCGCTCCATGAAGCAGGCGGTCTACGATCCGGAAAACCGCGGTCACTTTGGCCTGGCGCTGCAGTCATACGCCCACTTCACCTCGCCGATTCGTCGTTACCCGGACCTGTCGCTGCACCGCGCTATCAAGTATCTGCTGGCCAAAGAGCAGGGACATAAAGGCAACAGCACCGAGACCGGCGGCTGGCACTACAGCATGGAAGAGATGCTCCAGCTGGGTCAGCACTGTTCGATGACCGAGCGCCGCGCCGACGAAGCGACGCGCGAAGTGTCTGACTGGCTGAAGTGCGACTTCATGCAGGATCAGGTGGGCAACATCTTCTCCGGCGTGATCGCCAGCGTGACCGGCTTTGGCTTCTTCGTCCGCCTGAACGATCTGTTTATCGACGGTCTGGTGCATGTTTCCAGCCTGGATAACGACTATTATCGTTTCGATCAGGTGGGGCAGCGTCTCATTGGTGAGTCCGGCGGCCAGACCTATCGCCTGGGCGACCGCGTGGAAGTCCGTGTGGAAGCGGTCAACATGGACGAGCGGAAAATCGACTTTACCCTGATCTCCAGCGAGCGTGCGCCGCGTAATGTCGGCAAGACCGCCCGTGAGAAAGCGAAAAAGAGTACCTCTGGCAAGCCGGGCGGCCGTCGCCGCCAGGTGGGTAAGCAGGTAAACTTCGAGCCGGACAGCGCTTTCCGTAAAGAGAAAGAGACCGCCCGACCGAAGAAAGAGAAAAAAGCGAAAAAACCGTCGGCGAAAACACAGAAAATCGCCGCCGCGACGAAAGCCAAGCGCGCGGCAAAGAAGAAGATCGCCGAGTGATTGACCTCCCTTCACCCTGAAGTCTGCTGACGCAGGATGGGGTGAAGGGGGCAGATAACAGAACCTAAAACGAGTACATCAATGAGTGAAATGATTTACGGCATCCATGCGGTGCAGGCACTGCTGGAGCGCGCACCTGAGCGTTTTCAGGAAGTTTATATTCTGAAAGGCCGTGAGGATAAGCGCTTGCTGCCGCTGATCCATGCCCTGGAAGCGCAGGGCGTGGTGATTCAGCTGGCCAACCGTCAGTTTCTTGATGAGAAGAGCGAAGGCGCTGTGCACCAGGGGATCATTGCCCGCGTGAAGCCGGGGCGTCAGTATCAGGAGAACGATCTGCCGGATCTGCTGGCGCAGCTCGATCAACCGTTCCTGCTGATCCTCGACGGCGTAACCGATCCGCACAACCTCGGCGCCTGCCTGCGTAGCGCTGACGCCGCCGGCGTGCATGCGGTGATCGTGCCAAAAGATCGTTCCGCTCAGTTGAATGCGACGGCGAAGAAAGTGGCCTGCGGCGCGGCGGAGAACGTCCCGCTGATCCGCGTCACCAACCTGGCGCGCACCATGCGTCTGCTGCAGGAAGAGAACGTCTGGATCGTCGGAACCGCAGGGGAAGCCGACCATACGCTGTTCCAGAGCAAAATGACCGGCCCGATGGCGCTGGTGATGGGCGCGGAAGGCGAAGGCATGCGTCGTCTGACCCGCGAACACTGTGATGAATTGATCAGCATCCCGATGGCGGGCAGCGTCTCCTCGCTGAACGTCTCGGTGGCTACCGGCATCTGTCTGTTTGAAGCAGTACGCCAGCGCAGCTAAGCTGAACCATCGACGAATCAAAAAAAGCCATCCTCCGGGATGGCTTTTTTGTGACCGCTCTCGCGGGCGAGTATCCCTCCGGATAACCATACTTATGGCTATCGCCATTGATGGAGGGAGACACGATGCACTGGCAAACGCACACCGTTTTTAATCAACCCACCCCGCTGAATAACAGCAATCTGTTTCTGTCCGATACCGCTCTGCGTGAAGCAGTGGTCCGCGAAGGCGCCGGCTGGGATGGCGATCTGCTCGCCAGCATTGGCCAGCAGCTGGGGACAGCCGAATCGCTGGAGCTGGGACGCCTGGCCAACAGCAATCCGCCGGAGCTGCTGCGCTATGACGCCACCGGCGCCCGGCTGGACGACGTGCGCTTTCATCCCGCCTGGCACCTGCTGATGCAGGGGCTGTGCGCGAACCGGGTACATAACCTCGCCTGGCAGGAGGATGCCCGCGAAGGCGCGTTTGTCGCCCGCGCCGCCCGCTTTCTGCTCCATGCCCAGGTGGAGGCCGGGACGTTGTGCCCGATTACCATGACCTTCGCCGCGACGCCCCTGCTGCAGCACGCCCTGCCCGCGCCCTTTCGCGACTGGCTGTCGCCGCTGCTGAGCGACCGTTACGATCCGCACCTTGCGCCTGGCGGCCAGAAGCGCGGCCTGCTGATCGGCATGGGGATGACCGAGAAGCAAGGGGGGTCTGATGTGCTGAGCAATACCACTCGCGCGGAGAAAACGGCGGAAGGGTTTTACCGACTGGTGGGACACAAGTGGTTCTTCTCGGTGCCGCAGAGCGATGCTCACCTGGTGCTGGCTCAGGCTCCGGCGGGGCTCTCATGCTTCTTTGTGCCGCGTCTGCTGCCCGACGGGCAGCGTAACGGCGTGCGTCTTGAACGCTTAAAAGAGAAGCTCGGCAACCGCTCCAACGCCAGTAGCGAAGTGGAGTTTTATGAGGCCTGCGGCTGGCTGGTGGGCGACGAAGGCGACGGCGTGCGGCAGATCCTCAGGATGGGCGGCCTGACCCGCTTTGACTGCGCGCTGGGCAGCCATGCCCTGATGCGTCGCGCCTTCTCGGTGGCGCTGTATCACGCGCTACAGCGTCAGGCGTTTGGCAAAAACCTGGTCGAACAGCCGATGATGCGCCAGCTGCTGGGGCAAATGGCGCTCCGTCTGGAGGGGCAGACCGCGTTTCTGTTTCGCCTGGCGCGGGCCTGGGACCATCGGGATGATGCCCGGGAAAGCGCCTGGGCGCGCCTGTTTACGCCTGCGGCCAAGTTTGCCATCTGTAAGGCCGGTATCCCGTTTGTCGCCGAGGCGATGGAAGTGCTGGGCGGCATCGGCTATTGCGAGGAGAGCGAACTCCCGCGCCTCTACCGTGAGATGCCGGTCAACAGCATCTGGGAAGGCTCCGGCAATATTATGTGCCTCGATGTGATGCGGGTGCTGAGCAAGCAGCCGGCGGCGATGGAGCTGCTGGCCGCGGAGTGTGCGGAGGTGAAAGGGCAGAACCGCCATCTCGACCGCGCATGGCGTCAGCTGCAGCAACTGCTGAAACGACCCGCCGAAGAGCAGGGGAGAGAGATTGCCCGGCTGGTCTATCGTCTTGGCGCGGGGGCGCAGATGCTGCGCCATGCTTCGCCGCCGCTGGCCGAAGCCTGGTGCCGGATGATGCTCGACACCCGCGGCGGCATACGTCTTGACGCGCCGACCCTCGACGACCTGCTGCTGCGGGCTATGGGGCGCGGGCGCCAGGCGCCTCAGGCGTAGAGAATGGCCTGCACGCGCCAGCTGTCCGGCTGTTGTTCCTCGTACATCTGAATAATGCGATACCAGGAGGCGCCTTGCTCGTCTGCTTTGCGGGCAATGGCGTGCTCTACATCCTGTTGGCTACCGGAAAGATTAGTGACGGAGATCAGACCGATTTCATTCAGGCCAGTGACGCAATCCGCGCTGGCGAATTCGGCTGACTGCGCGGACGTATTGGCCGTCGCAGCGGTTAACAGCAGGCTGGATAGGGTAAAAGATCGTTTCATCGTCAGCTCCATTTCACGTAGTCCCAAGGGCAGTCCGTTGCTAACGTCCTGCCAGGTGGCTGGCCGAACGTTATTATGCACAGGAGAACGTGAATGGACGCAAAGCTGTGTAAAGCAGATTTAAAGACGCCGCCTCGTTATCGACGATAGAGGATCGCCTGCGAATACCACTGGCCGGGTACCATGGTGTCATCGATCATGATGATGACGTAGTAATCGGCTTTGGCCGCTTCTGCTTTGGCCTTCAGCGCCGCTTCGACATCCATCGGCGAACCGTACATCAGTACGCTTACCGTGGCCATTTTCTGCAGGCCAGCAGTCTGGTAGCGCTGGATCTCCTGCGGATGGTCGGTGGCGGGCGGCGGGGCTTCCGGCGTTCCCTGCAGGGCGCTACACCCGCTGAGGACGATAGCCAGTAACCACGGTGAAAACCTGCGCATAACCATATCTCGTTTCCTGATAGTGATAGTGTAGTGGTAGCCTTAACAGGATTGCCGGGGAATGTTCCCGAACTGTTATCTCTGACGCGATTTTCGAATGAAAATGTTGTGAAAGCGTAACCGGGCTCTCAACATTATGAATCGTAGCAAACTGGGTTGCCTGGTGAATGAATTTTCCCATGACGCCTAACCACGATAGAGAAGGAAGACGATAAATGATTGCACTAGAAATGCGCAACCTCGGCGGTGGTGAAATTTTACATGCCTGTCCGCAGGAGAGTCTGGATAAGCCCTTGCCCTGTATCGTCTTTTATCATGGCTTTACCTCGTCGAAGCTGGTCTACAGCTACTTTGCGGTGGCGCTGGCCGAGGTCGGATTCCGGGTGATCATGCCGGACGCGCCGGAGCATGGGGCGCGCTATCAGGGCGATGAGGCCGGGCGGATGCAGCGCTTCTGGCCGATTCTGCAGCAGAATTTCAGGGAGTTTCCTGCGCTGCGCGAGGCGATAATCGCTGAAGGATGGCTGGAAGGGGAGCGGCTGGCGGTGGCGGGCGCTTCGATGGGGGGAATGACGGCGTTGGGCATCATGACGCATCACCCCGAGCTGAACAGCGTCGCCTGTCTGATGGGGTCGGGCTATTTTCGTTCCCTGTCGCAAACCCTGTTTCCCTCGCCTGGCTTTGATGCTGACAGTCTCCGCGAATGGGATGTCAGCCATCAGCTGGCGTCCCTTGCCCGGCGACCGCTGCTGCTCTGGCATGGCGATGCCGATGACGTGGTGCCGCCGGAAGAAACCTTTCGACTAGAACAGGCGCTGCGGCAAGGCGATCTTGCCGCCAGGCTGACCTGTGTCTGGCAGAAAGGCGTCCGCCATCGCATTACGCCAGAGGCGCTGGCTACCACGGTCGCCTTTTTTCAGCAGCACCTTTAAACGCGGATTACGCTGACGCCTTGATCCTCAAGCTGTTTGAGGATCGCGGCATCGGCCTGTTTGCCGGTGATCACCACGTCTATTTGTCCGGACTGGCTGAATAGCATCCCGGCGCGCTCGCCGATCTTGCTGCTGTCGACCAGCACCGCCAGTTTGCCGACCACGTTAAGCATTTTTTGCTCGGCCATGGCGGTCAACATATCCGTTTTGTAGAGGCCTTCGGCGGTGAGCCCTTTGCCGCTGGTAAACATCCAGTGTCCGGCATAGAGGCTGTTCTCGCTACCGTGGGGGCTGAGGGTGATGGCGTGGCTGCGGTTGTACTGGCCGCCCATGATAATCACGCTGTCATGCTCCTGGTCGATCAGGTAGTTAGCCAGCGGCAGATAGTTGGTGATGATCTGCACCGGTTTGCCGCACAGTTCCCGACCCAACAGAAAGGCGGTGGAGCCGCAGTTAATGACGATGCTCTCACCCGGCGCGATCAGTTGCGAAGCGGCGCGTGCAATACGCACTTTTTCATCCAGATTTTGCGCCTGGTGGATGTTCATCGGCGTCCAGCGGGGGCGCTGTTCGCTAATGGCTTCCGCGCCATTACGAACCTTTTTCAGTTTGCCGCTTTCATCCAGCTTGTTGATATCACGTCGGGCGGTAGCGGGTGAGATCCCGAGCCGCGACATCACCTGCTCCACGGTAACAAACCCCGTTTGGGCGAGCAGATCCAGCAGAATTTGGTGCCTTTGCGCTTCCGTCATGAGCGAATCCGATTAAAAGTGAACGGCAAAGATGATATTTGAAATCATGTGAAAATACTAACCCTGCGGCGGGGTATTTCCGGCAGGCAGGGCCTGCCGGCGGCGACTTACAGGAAGGATTTGAAAGGCAGATCCGGCTCAATGGTGAAGCAATCGTCGAAACCGCGCGGGTAGTGATATTCGAAATTGTCTTTATCCAGCGGCCAGGTAAATTTGCCGCCGACCTGCCAGATAAACGGCTTGAAGCCGTACTTCAGACGATCCTTTTTCATCTCCCACAGAACGCGGATCTCCTGCGGATCGGCCTGAAAGTTTGACCAGATATCATGGTGGAACGGGATCACAACTTTGGCGTTGAGCGACTCTGCCATGCGCAGGATATCGGCGCTGGTCATTTTGTCGGTGATCCCGCGCGGGTTCTCGCCATACGAGCCGAGGGCGACGTCAATCTGATGCTCGTTGCCATGCTTCGCGTAGTAGTTGGAGTAGTGGGAATCGCCGCTGTGGTACAGGTTGCCGCCCGGTGTTTTAAACAGGTAGTTGACCGCGCGCTGGTCCATGCCGTCCGGCAGTACGCCAGCGGCTTTTTGGTCCGCCGGGAGGGTGATCAGCGCGGTGCGATCGAACGCATCGAGCGCATGGATCTCAATGTCTTTGATCTTCACGACATCGCCAGGTTTCATGACGATACAGCGCGCTTTCGGCACGCCCCAACCGATCCACAGGTCGACGCAGGTTTTCGGGCCGATAAACGGCACATCGGCCGGGCAGTTCTGCATGACGGCGGCGGCGACGTTGACGTCAATATGATCGTTGTGATCGTGGGTCGCGAGGACCGCGTCAATCTGGCGAATGGCGAACGGATCCAGCACGAACGGCGTGGTGCGCAGGTTAGGCTGTAATTTTTTCACGCCTGCCATCCGCTGCATCTGGTGGCCGGTTTTCATCAGCGGATTGCCGTGGCTCTGTTTGCCAGTGCCGCACCAGAAATCGACGCAGACGTTAGCCCCGCCTTCGGATTTTAACCAGATACCGGTACAGCCGAGCCACCACATGGCGAAGGTGCCGGGCGCAACCTGCTCCTGCTCAATCTCTTCATTCAGCCAGCTGCCCCATTCCGGAAAGGTGTTCAGGATCCATGATTCACGGGTGATGGTCTGTACTTTACTCATCGTGCTCTTCCTCGTATTTTCAATAGTAATCAAATTTTGATTGGTTTTGATTTATGTTGTCACTGGATTTTCAAGATTGCAATCTTGTTTTCCATCAATTTTACGAAGAGATGCGCATCATCTCTCAGGGGGTCCAGCATCCATAAAGGTTGTGCTTTGTTTTATCTATATGATTTTAAAATGTTTAATTATGTTTCGGCGCTACTGATCGGCAATAGTCACAATGAAATAGAGGATTATTGCGGCGCGCGTCACATTTAATCAAATTCAATCTTGTTGTGATTATTTTTGATTATTAGAGTGGGCAGCGAGAAATGCTGAGCGTAAGGCGCGTTCAGCGCCTTCACCATCGGGAGTGTGTTATGGCAATCCTCTACAACATCTTTACCGTTTTCTTTAATCAGGTGATGACCAATGCCCCGCTGCTGCTGGGTATCGTCACCTGTCTGGGCTATATCCTGCTGCGCAAAAGCGTCAGCGTGATTATTAAAGGCACGATCAAAACCATTATCGGCTTCATGCTGTTACAGGCCGGCTCCGGCATCCTCACCAGCACTTTTAAACCGGTGGTGGCGAAAATGTCAGAGGTGTACGGCATCAACGGCGCGATCTCTGACACCTATGCCTCGATGATGGCGACCATCGACCGGATGGGCGAGGCCTATAGCTGGGTGGGCTATGCGGTGCTGCTGGCGCTGGCGCTCAACATCTGTTACGTCCTGCTGCGCCGGATAACCGGCATCCGCACCATCATGCTGACTGGCCATATCATGTTTCAGCAGGCGGGGCTGATCGCCGTCTCGTTCTTTATCTTTGGTTACGGAATGTGGACGACCATCATCTGTACCGCCGTGCTGGTCTCCCTGTACTGGGGTATCACCTCCAACATGATGTTCAAGCCGACTCAGCTGGTCACCGACGGCTGCGGCTTCTCCATCGGTCACCAGCAGCAGTTTGCCTCGTGGATTGCCTACAAAGTGGCGCCGTATCTGGGGAAAAAAGAGGAGAGTGTGGAAGACCTCAAGCTGCCAGGCTGGCTCAATATCTTCCACGACAACATCGTTTCCACCGCGATTGTCATGACCATTTTCTTTGGCGCGATCCTGCTTTCCTTTGGTATTGACGTCGTGCAGGCGATGGCGGGGAAAACCCACTGGACGGTCTATATCCTGCAGACCGGTTTCTCCTTCGCGGTGGCCATTTTCATCATTACCCAGGGCGTGCGGATGTTCGTCGCCGAACTGTCCGAAGCCTTCAACGGTATCTCGCAACGCCTGATCCCCGGCGCGGTGCTGGCGATTGACTGCGCCGCGATCTATAGCTTTGCGCCGAATGCGGTGGTGTGGGGCTTTATGTGGGGCACCATCGGCCAGCTGATTGCCGTCGGCATTCTGGTTGGCATTGGCTCTTCAATTCTGATTATTCCGGGCTTTATCCCGATGTTCTTCTCCAACGCGACGATTGGTGTCTTTGCCAACCACTTCGGCGGCTGGCGCGCGGCGCTCAAAATCTGCCTGGTGATGGGCATGGTTGAAATTTTCGGTTGCGTGTGGGCGGTGAAGCTCACCGGTATGAGCGCCTGGATGGGAATGGCGGACTGGTCGATTCTGGCGCCGCCGATGATGCAGGGCTTCGCCTCCATCGGGCTGGCGTTTATGGCCGTCATCATCCTGATTGCTCTCGCTTATATGTTCTTCGCTGGCCGCGCGCTGCGCGCCGAAGAAGACGCGGAAAAACAACTGGCAGAGGCCTCTGCCCAATAAGGAGTTCTGATTATGACCGTACGTATTCTGGCTGTGTGTGGTAACGGGCAAGGCAGTTCCATGATCATGAAAATGAAAGTGGATCAGTTCCTGACGCAATCCAATATCGACCACACGGTGAACAGCTGCGCGGTGGGTGAATACAAAAGCGAACTAAACGGCGCGGATATCATCATCGCTTCAACCCATATCGCGGGGGAGATTACCGTCTCCGGCAATAAACACGTGGTGGGGGTGCGTAATATGCTTTCCCCCGCGGATTTCGGGCCAAAGCTGCTGGAGGTGATTAAAGCTCATTTCCCGCAGGACGTGAAATAAGGAGCGGCCATGAAACTCCATGAATCACTGGCGCAGAATCACTCCATTCGCCTGCAGGCGGAAGCGGAAACCTGGCAGGAGGCGGTGAAAATCGGCGTCGATCTGCTGGTGGCCGCCGATGTGGTGGAACCGCGCTACTACCAGGCAATTCTCGACGGCGTCGCGCAGCACGGCCCCTATTTTGTGATCGCTCCGGGATTAGCCATGCCGCACGGGCGGCCGGAAGAGGGCGTCAAAAAAACCGGCTTTGCGCTGGTCACGCTAAAGAAACCGCTGATTTTCAACCACGAAGATAACGACCCGGTCGACATCCTGATCACCATGGCGGCGGTTGACGCCACCACCCACCAGGAAGTGGGCATCATGCAGATCGTTAACCTGTTTGATGACGAAGCCAATTTCGACCGTTTACGCGCCTGCCGCAGCGAGCAGGAAGTGCTGGATTTAATCAAAAACGCCACCGCGGCGGCTGTTTAAAAGGAACACTATCATGTCATTACCTATGTTACAGGTCGCCCTGGACAACCAAACGCTGGCCAGCGCTTATGAAACAACCCGTCTGATCGCCGAAGAGGTAGATATCATTGAAGTCGGCACTATCCTCTGCGTCGGTGAAGGTGTACGCGCGGTGCGCGATCTGAAAGCGCTATATCCGCATAAAATCGTGCTGGCGGACGCCAAAATTGCCGATGCCGGCAAGATCCTGTCGCGGATGTGCTTCGAAGCCAACGCCGACTGGGTCACGGTGATCTGCTGCGCCGATATCAACACCGCCAAAGGGGCGCTGGATGTCGCCAAAGAGTTCAACGGCGATGTGCAAATTGAGCTGACCGGCTTCTGGACCTGGGAGCAGGCGCAGGCGTGGCGCGAGGCGGGTATTCAGCAGGTGGTCTATCACCGCAGCCGCGACGCGCAGGCGGCAGGCGTGGCGTGGAGTGAGGCGGATATCAGCGCGATTAAGCGTCTGTCTGATATGGGCTTCAAAGTGACCGTCACCGGCGGGCTGGCGCTGGAAGACCTGCCGCTGTTTGCCGGGATCCCTGTTCACGTCTTTATTGCCGGACGCAGCATCCGCGATGCCGCCTCGCCGGTGGAAGCGGCGCGCCAGTTTAAACGCTCTATCGCCCAGCTGTGGGGTTAAGGAGCGACTATGTTGGCGAAATCCATTCCGCTCGGCATCTATGAAAAAGCGCTCCCCGCCGGGGAGTGCTGGCTGGAGCGGCTAAAGCTTGCAAAAGCGCTGGGCTTTGATTTCGTTGAGATGTCTCTCGATGAAACGGACGCCCGCCTTGCGCGGCTGGACTGGAGCCCGGAGCAGCGTCTGGCGCTGGTCAAGGCGGTGGCTGAAACCGGCGTCCGGGTGCCGTCGATGTGCCTTAGCGCCCATCGCCGTTTTCCGCTGGGTAGTGAAGACGACGCGGTGCGGCATCAGGGGCTGGAAATTATGCGTAAAGCTATTCAGCTGGCGCAGGATGTGGGGATTCGGGTGATCCAGCTGGCAGGCTACGACGTCTATTACCAGCAGGCGAACGATGAGACGCGCCGCCGCTTTCGTGACGGCCTGAAACAGAGCGTCGAGATGGCCAGCCGAGCCCAGGTAACCCTGGCGATGGAGATCATGGACTACCCGCTGATGAACTCGATCAGTAAAGCGCTGGGCTATGCCCATTACCTGAATAATCCGTGGTTCCAGCTTTACCCGGATATCGGCAATCTGTCGGCGTGGGATAACGACGTCCAGATGGAGCTGAAGGCGGGGAGCGGGCATATCGTGGCGGTACACGTCAAAGACACGAAGCCCGGCGTCTTTAAAAACGTGCCGTTCGGCGAAGGGGTGGTCGATTTTGAACGCTGCTTCGAAACGCTCAAGCAGACCGGCTACTGCGGCCCGTACCTGATTGAGATGTGGAGCGAAACCAGCGCTGACCCGCTGGCGGAGGTGGCGAAGGCGCGTGACTGGGTGAAGGCGCGGATGGCCCGCGCGGGCCTGATGGAGGCGGCATAATGCAACAGCTGAAACAGCAGGTGTTCGAGGCCAATATGGATCTGCCGCGCTACGGCCTGGTGACCTTTACCTGGGGTAACGTTAGCGCCATTGATCGGCAGCGTGGGCTGGTGGTGATTAAGCCCAGCGGCATCGCCTACGAGTCAATGACCGTCGATGACATGTCGGTGGTTGATCTGCAGGGGCACGTGGTGGAAGGGCGCTGGCGTCCCTCCTCTGATACCGCCACCCATCTGGCGCTCTATCGCCGTTATCCCGACCTTGGCGGGGTGGTGCATACCCATTCGACGCACGCCACCGCCTGGGCGCAGGCGGGGCTGGCGATCCCGGCGCTCGGCACCACCCATGCGGACTACTTCTTCGGCGATATTCCCTGCACCCGGGCGCTTAGCGCACAGGAGGTGGACGAGGCCTACGAGCTGAACACCGGGCAGGTGATTATCGAAACGCTGGGTGAGGCCAATCCGCTGCATACGCCGGGGATCGTCGTCTATCAGCACGGGCCATTTGCCTGGGGCAAAGACGCCCACGAGGCGGTACACAACGCGGTGGTGATGGAAGAGGTGGCGCGCATGGCGTGGATTGCCCGCGGCATTAATCCGCAGTTGCAGCCCATCGATAGCTGGCTGATGAATAAGCATTTTCAGCGTAAGCATGGGCCAAACGCCTACTATGGGCAAAAGTAGATAGCGCGCTCCGGGGCTTTCACCCCTCACGGTGAAGCAACTGGTCTGGCCCCGGAGCCGTTTTTAATCCTGACGATAGGCCGACGGCATCACGCGCATGCCGATGAGCGTGACCACGCAAATTATCGCCCCAGCGTAAAACGTCGAGGCGGCGCCGAAGGTTTCCCACAGTACCCCCGCGCCGGTGCTGGCCAGCAGCAGAGCCAGGCCACTCATCAGATTAAACATACCGAACGCCGTGCCGCGTAGCTCCGGTGGCGCCGTATGGGCGACCATCGCCGCCAGCAGGCCCTGGGTCATTCCCATATGAATCCCCCACAGCGCGACGCCGATCAGCAGCGTGCTCCAGTGGCCGCTGAGCGCCAGCACGATATCGGCGAGGATCAGCACCAGCAGCCCCCACTGCAGCAGTTTGCTGTGGCTCATGCTGTCTGAGAGTTTACCGAACGGGTAAGCCGTGAGGCTGTAGACCAGGTTCATCGCCACCATCACCAGCGGGATGGTATAGAGCGGGATCTCCATCTGCTGGGCGCGCAGCACCAGAAAGGCTTCGCTGAAGCGGGCGAGAGTGAAAATGCTGCCGATCGCGACCACCCACCAGTAGGCGGCGGAGAGCTTTTTCAGGTTTTCGCGCTTCAGCGGATTGCTGCGTTTGTGCGCGATGGCGGATTTTGGCTCCTGTAGGCCGAATCCGAGCAGGAGAATGGAGAGCACGGCGGGAATGACCGCCACCCAGAAAATAGCGTGAAAATCGTTGGCCCAGATAAACATCAGCAGCACCGCCAGCAGCGGGCCGAGAAAGGCGCCGACGGTATCCAGCGCCTGGCGTAGTCCGTAGGCGGCGCCGCGGATCTCCGGCGGGGTGACGTCGGCGACCAGCGCATCGCGCGGCGCGCCGCGAATACCTTTGCCTACGCGGTCAATCATGCGGGCGCTAAACACCACCCCGGCGGTAGGGGCGATGGCAAACAGCGGCTTACTGAGCGCGCCCAGGCCGTAGCCCAGCAGCGCCAGTCCTTTACGCTTGCCGACATAGTCGCTGATTGCGCCGGAGAAGACCTTCAGGATCAGGGCGGTGGCTTCCGCCAGTCCCTCGATAAGACCGATAATTATCACGCTGGCGCCGAGGGTAGTGGCCATAAACAGCGGTAAGAGGCTATGGATCATCTCGGAGGAGACATCCATCAGCAGGCTGACGCCGCCGAGTACCCAAACGCCTTTGGGGATACGGCCTAAGGTGGCGAAACGCGGAACCATCAATCACTCCTGATTATCAAATGGCGAGTGGCTGATTAAATCAGGTTGCGATGACGCTGGTAAGTCGGTTTGTAAAATAATTCTCAATTGCGTTTAGGCGCAGACCTCGCTTCGCCCCTCGCGAGGAGAGGCGAAGAATCGGGCGGGCGTTAGCGGTATATCACCGCGCTGGCGCGAAGGGGGCCGTTGGTTTCGGGTTCGTGCATCAGGATAGGCTGAAAGTATTTCGCCCCCTGCGCATCGCTCATCTGGCTAAGGGCCTGTTCGGCCTCGTGCTCAGTGGCCATATTGTGATTGATATAGATAACGCCGAGGCTCTGCACGTCGTCCATGTTGCGGGCCTGACGTTCGGTGATTTGGATAGCTGCCAGCGCGTTGGCGCTGAAGAAAAGCGCAGCCATCATGGCGATGATTTTCAGTTTCATATACTACGCTCCTGACTGACAGTCCTGACGCTGACTCGGGGCTCTCCTGTGGTCGTTAGGCTTTGATATAAGTGTAATCGCTGCGCGTTCATCGCATGGCGACCTTTTCTGATGCAGTTGTTCAAAAAAATGCCGCTTCCTTTATTGGTTAATTTTAAATCACCCACTTAGCCCAGCTTGGCGCTTAGTGCGAATTATTTGTGCAAATGCGCTTGTGTTCCTGAGGGGCCGCCATTAGAATGACGCGTCAATTTTTCAGCCGCCCTTTAACACGTTCCTTGCCTCCATGGGCCGCGGCTGACCCAGACAGGAGGCTGAATAATCCGTAAGGAGCAATTCGATGCGTCATTACGAAATCGTTTTTATGGTCCATCCTGACCAGAGCGAACAGGTTCCGGGCATGATCGAACGTTACACTGGTGCAATTACTGCAGCAGCAGGTACGATCCACCGTCTGGAAGACTGGGGCCGCCGTCAGCTGGCTTATCCGATCAACAAACTGCACAAAGCTCACTACGTTCTGATGAACGTTGAAGCGCCGCAGGAAGCGATCGATGAGCTGGAAACTAACTTCCGCTTCAACGACGCCGTTATCCGCAGCATGGTAATGCGTACTAAGCACGCTGTTACCGAAGCATCTCCGATGGTTAAAGCGAAAGACGAGCGCCGTGAGCGTCGCGAAGATTTCGCCAACGAAACCGCAGATGATTCTGAAGCTGGGGATTCTGAAGAGTAATCCTGATGACCAACCGTCTGGAGCTGTCCGGCATTATTTGCAGGACTCCACTTCGTAAGGTCAGCCCGTCAGGAATTCCTCACTGCCAGTTCGTGCTTGAGCATCGTTCAGTGCAGGAGGAAGCCGGTTTTCACCGGCAGGCATGGTGTCAAATGCCCGTTATTATTAGCGGTCACGAAAACCAGGCCATTACTCACAGTATAACGGTCGGTAGCGCAGTAACCGTTCGAGGGTTCATCTCTTGCCATAAGGCAAAGAACGGCTTGAGCAAAATGGTTCTGCATGCCGAGCAGATTGAATTGATAGATTCTGGAGACTAGCCATATGGCACGTTATTTCCGTCGTCGCAAGTTCTGCCGTTTCACCGCGGAAGGCGTTCAAGAGATCGACTATAAAGATATCGCTACGCTGAAAAACTACATCACCGAAAGCGGTAAGATTGTCCCGAGCCGTATCACCGGTACCCGTGCAAAATACCAGCGTCAGCTGGCTCGCGCTATCAAACGCGCTCGCTACCTGTCCCTGCTGCCGTACACTGATCGTCATCAGTAATCGGTCACGGTCCATTAATACGACTTTGAGAGGATAAGGTAATGCAAGTTATTCTGCTTGATAAAGTAGCAAACCTGGGTAGCCTGGGTGATCAGGTTAACGTTAAAGCGGGCTACGCTCGTAACTTCCTGGTCCCGCAGGGTAAAGCTGTTCCTGCTACCAAGAAAAACGTTGAATTCTTCGAAGCACGTCGTGCTGAACTGGAAGCCAAACTGGCTGACGTTCTGGCAGCAGCTGAAGCTCGTGCTGAGCAGATCAACGCCCTGGAATCCGTAACCATCGCGTCTAAAGCTGGCGACGAAGGTAAACTGTTCGGTTCCATCGGTACTCGCGACATCGCTGACGCTGTTACTGCAGCAGGCGTTAAAGTTGCTAAGAGCGAAGTTCGCCTGCCGAACGGCGTTCTGCGTAACGTTGGCGAGCACGAAGTGAACTTCCAGGTTCACAGCGAAGTATTCGCTAAAGTTATCATCAACGTGGTTGCTGAGTAATCGGCCTCTGACGTTCTGGTAACAACAAACCGCCGGCCTTGTGCCGGCGTTTTGCTTTTTAGCGCCTTTCATTTTGCGGCGGCGTAACGCTTGCTGTCGTCTTCTCTGCTATCGCGCACGCACAAAGCTGCCGTTCGACTGGCGGGTAAACAGCACCTGCTGGCCGTTGCCGGTATCGATAGTGAGCCCGGTGACCACGCCGTTGGCGTTCTGCCGAATCTGCACCGTCTGTCCGCTCTGCAAAGTACTTAGCGGCTTGCCAGCGCCTTCAACCTGCGCCATGGCGTAGACGTCAGTGGCCGGCAGCCCATGATCGCGGAACAGCTGCGCCAGGGTTTTGCCTGACTCGATGCGATAGGTCCGCCACTGCTGCTCAATGCCCGGTGCGGACTGCTGCTGCGAGGATTGATACGGTTGGGAAGCAGGCTGCTGCGTCTGCGCCTGATCTGGCTGCTCGTCCTGAATCGGCTCCGGGGCGACCGGCGCCATCTGATCGGCATCGCTCACGGTCGGCGTATTGGTGATCGGCGGGAGCGGAACGGCCTGATTGCCGCCAGCTTGCGGCTGGGACTGCGACTGAAGATTCAGGTTCGCTTCGCGGCTGTTTGTCGCCGGGCTTTGGCTATCGTCGGAAGGAAGAAGGATACCGATAATGACCAACAGGAAGCCTGCGATGATACCCCGGCGGTGCATCGGGGGCAGCGGGTCCAGGAGGCGAAAATCATCCGGAGCGTGCCAGATTTTCGCCAGAATAGATGTCAGTTCAACGCGCCCGGGCATGGCTTTCCTCCTGCTCCGCATATTTTTATCCTGCCTATGAGTATAGATGGCTAACGTCCTGATGACCGGAACAAAGTAAAGTTAACCTGCTGCCGCCTATTGTTTCTTTTTCGCTGAGATTTGTCATCATCCGCCGACAAAGTTTTACCCATTTCGCTATGGCTGTTATGCTTTCGCACGCTTTTATCTTGATGTTTATCACCCAAAAAGGAACAACGATGGCAACCCCAACTTTTGACACTATCGAAGCGCAGGCAAGTTACGGTATCGGCTTGCAGGTTGGACAACAGCTGAGCGAATCCGGCCTGCAGGGGCTGCTGCCGGAAGCGCTGGTGGCGGGTATCGCCGATGCGCTGGAAGGTAACCAGCCGCAGGTGCCGGTGGAAGCCGTTCACCGCGCGCTGCGTGAAATCCACGAGCGTGCTGACGCTGTGCGTCGCGAGCGTTTTCAGGCCATGGCCGCTGACGGCCAAAAATACCTTGATGAAAACCGCGAGAAAGAGGGTGTGAACAGCACCGAGTCTGGTCTGCAGTTCCGCGTACTGACCCAGGGCGAAGGCCCGATCCCGGCGCGTACTGACCGCGTTCGCGTGCACTACACTGGCAAACTGATCGACGGCACCGTCTTCGACAGCTCCGTTGCTCGCGGTGAACCGGCTGAATTCCCGGTGACCGGCGTGATCGGCGGCTGGATTGAAGCGCTGACTCTGATGCCGGTAGGTTCCAAATGGGAACTGACGATTCCGCACAACCTCGCCTACGGTGAGCGCGGCGCTGGCGCATCGATTCCTCCGTTCAGCACCCTGATCTTCGAAGTTGAACTGCTGGACATTATCTAAACAGCAGCGGCTTCCTCTTCCCCGCGGCAGGGGAAGCCATAAAAATAGCGTAAAATCCTTAAGTTAAAAATTAATTGGAATTATGTTTTGCATTCATCACGTATGGGTGTATTTTTGTGAGCTATTTCGCGTTAGATGAGTGATATAACACTCACTTTAAACATAAAATTAACATTATATCTAAATCATAGTATTCATCCCTCCGATTCTTACCTAATATCGACTAGCCCTTGCTGGGGTTAATGACAGACGACGGGCCATCAGAGCCTGAACAACACAGACAGGTACAACAGGAAGAAATCACATGGTAGATCAGGTTAAAGTCGCTGCTGTCGAGCAGGAGCCGACTGAACAATCGCTACGGCGAAATCTCACAAACCGACATATTCAGCTGATCGCGATTGGCGGAGCGATCGGCACCGGGTTATTTATGGGTTCTGGCAAAACCATCAGCCTTGCCGGACCATCCATTATCTTTGTTTATATGATTATCGGTTTTATGCTGTTTTTCGTGATGCGTGCCATGGGCGAATTACTGCTGTCGAACCTCGAATATAAATCCTTTAGCGACTTCGCGGCCGATCTGCTGGGGCCGTGGGCGGGCTACTTTACCGGCTGGACCTACTGGTTCTGCTGGGTAGTGACCGGGATGGCGGACGTTGTCGCCATCACCGCCTACGCGCAATTCTGGTTTCCCGGACTCTCCGACTGGGTCGCCTCGCTGGCGGTGATCCTGCTGCTGCTGGGCCTGAACCTGGCCACCGTCAAGATGTTTGGCGAAATGGAGTTCTGGTTCGCGATGATCAAAATTGTCGCCATCGTGGCGCTGATCGTGGTCGGCCTGGTAATGGTGATGATGCATTTCAAATCGCCGACCGGGGTCGAAGCCTCTTTCGCCCACCTGTGGAATGACGGCGGCTGGTTCCCGAAAGGGCTGAGCGGCTTCTTCGCCGGCTTCCAGATTGCGGTGTTTGCCTTCGTGGGGATTGAGCTGGTGGGTACCACCGCCGCCGAAACCAAAGACCCGGAAAAGTCCCTGCCGCGAGCGATTAACTCCATCCCGCTGCGTATCATTATGTTCTACGTCTTCGCGCTGATTGTGATTATGTCGGTGACGCCGTGGAGCTCCGTGGTGCCGAGCAAGAGCCCGTTCGTTGAGCTGTTCGTGCTGGTTGGTCTGCCGGCGGCGGCGAGCCTGATCAACTTCGTGGTGCTGACCTCCGCGGCCTCCTCGGCCAACAGCGGCGTGTTCTCTACCAGCCGTATGCTGTTCGGTCTGGCGCAGGATGGTCAGGCGCCGAAGATGTTCGCCAAGCTGTCGAAGCGTGCGGTGCCGGCGAAGGGCTTAACCTTCTCCTGCATGTGTCTGCTGGGCGGGGTGGTGATGCTGATGGTCAACCCGAGCGTGATTGCCGCCTTCACCATGATCACCACGGTGTCGGCGATCCTGTTTATGTTCGTCTGGACCATCATCCTTTGCTCTTACCTGGCGTATCGCAAAAACCGCCCTCAGCTGCATGAGAAGTCAAGCTACAAGATGCCGCTGGGTAAAGTCATGTGCTGGGTGTGCATGGCCTTCTTCGTCTTTGTGCTGGTGCTGTTGACCCTGGAAGACGATACCCGTGAAGCGCTGATGGTCACCCCGCTGTGGTTTGTGCTGCTGGGCGCGGGCTGGCTGTTTGCCGGCAAAAAACGGCTGGCGAAATAAACGAAAATTTTAACGTTGCTTGCAACGGCCCGTCATAAAAAAGGCCACCCGGAGTGGCCAAATAAGACGGACAATGTCGAGGGCGCCCGCGGGCGCCTTTTTCTTTACTTTCCGCCGAGGGCGCGCGGGAACAGCACATTATTTTCCAGGCTGATGTGTTCCATCAGATCGTCGATCATCTCGTTGATACCGTTATACATCGCCTTCCAGGTGGTACAGGCTTCCGGCGGCGGCGTCACGTTGTGGGTGATGTGCTTAATGACTTCCAGCAGTTCACCCGCTTCATCATGCTCGCTTTCCATCACGCTGATCGGCCCCCCGGCCTGGGCGCCCATTCCCTGTTTGATCATCGGGAACAGGATCTGTTCCTCTTTCATCATGTGGCTGGAAAGCTCCTGATGCAGCATGGTCAGGTACTTAGTCAGTCCTTTCGGCACGTTCGGTTTATCGGCATGGACGCGTTCAACCTTGGTGGCCTGCAGGATCAGCTCCGGCAGCTGTTCACGGTGCCGGTCGTGATAGCGAACGATGATATGGTCGATAATCTCCGCGAGGGGCGCCGTGCGCCAGTCGCGGGAGAGAGGCTGCTCGGCCAGTTTCGCCAGCTCGGCTTCAATCACCGCGACATCCAGCGCTTTGCGCGATGCGGCGCGCGCCAGGGTCTGTTTGCCGCCGCAGCAGTAATCCATATCGTATTGACGGAACAGGGCGGAGGCGCGCGGGATGGTCAGCGCCAGCTCGCCTAAAGGTTGGTCACGGAAAGCCATAGCAGTTACCTCGTCATCAGGAATATAAGATGTATTTTAAATGCATCTTTTTGGCGAGGGAATACCCCTTAAGGAGGCGAGGCTACTTTTTTTCGTCCGCCAGCGGCTGCAGCATCGGTTTTTCCGGTCTGGCGCGTACGGCAGAGACCACGCCGAGCACCAGCAGCAGGATGCCGCTCAGGGTCAGCAGCGGCGGTAAGCTTTGCCGCAGCAGGAAGGTATACAGCAGTCCGGCCAGGGTTTCGAAGACGATAAGCGGGCCGAGGATCACCGTCGGCAGCCGCTGGCTGGCAATATTCCAGCATAGCGCGCCGACCCATGAGCAGAGCACCGCGATGGCCAGCATCAGCGTAATAAACACCGCCGGACGCGGGCCGAAGGGCAGGGGAAACCCGGCCTGCTGACCGTGCAGCCAGGCGCAGGCGGCGAGATAGCCGGCCAGCGAAACCGGAAGCGTCACCAGCGCCTGAGCGGTAGCCCACATCATTGGCGGTTGATGCGGGTTCTCCCGCAGCCAGCGGGCGTTGCGCAGAGCATACCAGGCCCAGCAGACCACCGATCCCAGCGCCAGCGCAATGCCGGAGCCGTAGCGCCACGGGCTAAAATTCGGCAGCCCCTGACGCAGCTCCGCGACGTTAACGCAGATCAGGCCCACAGCGATGCAGATCAGCGCCGGAAACAGGCGCCGCCACGGCAGCTTCCCGTCGCGCTGGCTGTAGAGCAGATTGGCGAACACCGGCAGTACCACCGGCAGCGTGCCGATAATCATGGTGGAAACCGGCGCCCCGGTGCGCTGTATGGCGCTGGCCAGGCAGACGTAATAGATAAGGTTCCCCATCATTGTCAGGCCCAGCGCGGTCCACCAGTCGTGCCGGCTCAACTGGCGCAGTCGCGCGCGCCCGAGCCACGCCAGCGGCAGAGCGATCAGGCCCAGCGCCAGATAGCGTCCCATCGACTGCAGCATCGCCGGATACTCTGACACCAGCAAAGGCCCGACGAAAATTAAACCCCACATCAGCCCCGCCAGCAGGGCGTATAACACACCACTAATCATCATTGCATCCGTTGTCATTACCGTTGTCTGCAGTGTAGAAGGGGGTCGGGCAGGAATATTGTATGAGATTGCGCATTAGCGCCTGGCGACCTGCTTCTGATAGCGCACCGGCGTAATGCCGTAACGCTGGGTGAAGGCGCGGGTCAGGTGGGACTGGTCGGTGAGGCCGACGGCAATCGCTACTTCGGCGGCGGGCATTCCGTGGGTGAGAAACGCCTTGGCACGCCACAGACGGATAGCCATCAGCATCTGGTGGGGCGTCACGTGATAGTGGGCTTTAAACTGGCGCTGAAAGTGGTACGGGCTCAGCGCCGCCACCTGCGCCAGCTCGTCGAGGGTGATGGGACGCATATAGTTATCGTGCAGGTAATCGCGCACGCGGTCAAAGCGATGTCCGGCCTCACCTTGCGCAGAGGCATAGTGGGCCAGAGGGCGGAAGGCGTCGACGAGGTCGAGCAGCATTCCCTGCTGGGCCAGCGGATCGTCGCTATGCCACAGGCCATAAATCAGTTGACCAATCTGTCGGGAACGCAGGGGATCCTCGCGGACCACCTCGCTGAACCACCAGTCTCGCACCCCGGTGATGGCTTCAAGACGGTCCGGCTCCAGATAAATCATCCGGTAGCGCCAGCCGTCGGCGGTTTCCGCTTCGCCGGTGTGCAGCTCGTCGGGATTCATGGTGACAATGGAGTTTGCGGCGGCAATATGCTGACTGCCGCGGTAGCGAAAGCGCTCCGCGCCTTGCTCAATCACGCCGATGCCGAAGGCTTCGTGGGTATGGGGTTCAAAGGCGTAGCGGGATATATGGGCGTGGTAAAGCTCCACCCCGGGCAGCTGTTCGAGATGGCGAAAGCGCGCGCGGTCTTTTTCATCACTAAATTGGAGTGGTACGCCCTGCATGCCTGCCTCCCGACGGTTATCCCTTCAATATGGGAGAGGAACCGCCGGGACGCAACCGCAAAAGCTGAGAGGGGCGGTTACAGAATGCCTTTCACGCTTTCAGCAAGGGAGGTGGTCGGGCGGCCGATCAGCGTACTCAGGGTGCGGCTGTCGTCAAACAGTCCGCCTTTCGACGCGCCGACATCGGAATCCGCCAGCATATCGGCAAGCCCGGCCGGCAGGCCGACGCTTTTCAGCGCGGCGGCGAAATCGGCTTCGCTGAGGTTCTGGTAGACCACGTTTTTCCCGCTTTGCTTGCTCAGCTCGGCAGCCAGGTCGCTCAGCGTCCAGGCGTTATCACCCGCCAGTTCGTAAATTTTGCCTTCATGACCCTCACTGGTGATAACGCGGGCGGCAGCGGTGGCATAATCCGCGCGGGTGGCGGAGGCGATTTTACCCTCGCCGGCGGCGCCGATAAACACGCCATGCTCCAGCGCCGGCGGCGCGCTGGCCAGATAGTTTTCGGTATACCAGCCGTTACGCAGCAGGGCGTAAGCGATACCAGAGTCGGCCAGCATCTGCTCGGTTTCGATATGCTCTGCGGCCAGACCCAGCGGCGAAGTGTCGGCATGCAGCAGGCTGGTATACGCGATGAATTTCACTCCGGCGGCTTTGGCGGCGTTAATGACGTTGCGGTGCTGTACAGCACGCTGGCCGACTTCGCTGGAGGAGATTAACAGCAGTTTATCCACGCCCTGCAGCGCGGCGGTCAGCGCCGCTTCGTCGCTGTAGTCGGCCTGGCGGACAACCGCGCCCTGCTGGCTGAGCGCCTGGGCTTTGGCCGGGTTGCGGACAATCGCCACAATCTGGCTGGCAGGGACGGTGTTAAGCAGGTCTTGCAGAACGTAGTGGCCAAGCTGGCCGGTGGCACCGGTAAGAGCGATCATGGGTCTTCTCCTTCGTGTTTATTGGCAGTTGTGGTAAGCTACCACCTTAACTAACTTTTAGTAAGTACATACAAAAAGGTAAGTGTGAAATGGCCGAACCGACGCTGAGCGAGAAACTGCGCACCGGCAATTTGTTTGCGGAACAGTGCCCGTCGCGCGATGTGCTTAAACATGTCACCAGCCGCTGGGGCGTGTTGATTCTGGTGGCGCTGCGCGAGGGAACCCACCGTTTCAGCGATCTGCGCCGTAAGATGGGCGGGGTCAGCGAAAAGATGCTGGCGCAGTCGCTGCAGGCGCTGGAGCAGGATGGTTTTATCGACCGCGTCTCTTATCCGGTGGTGCCCCCGCACGTTGAATATAGCCTGACGCCGCTCGGCCTGCAGGTGAGCGAGAAGGTGGCCGCCCTGGCGGACTGGATCGAGGTTAATCTGCCCTCGGTGCTGGCTAACCACGGGGAGTGAAAATGTATCACTCCCTGTAGCCCCGGTAAGCGCAGCGCCGCCGGGGAACAGGCATTACTTGCTCAAATCCAGCTGATAAATGGCGAAGCCGATATCATCGGTGGCCACCTGGCGCATTGGATACTGCGCTTTCTCTTTGATAAACGCCGCGGCTTTGTCGCCAGGCGAGGTCTCAAAACGAATATCCAACGGCGTGTTGCTGTGGATCGGCGCCAGACGCCAGTTGTTATCCGCCGCCGGATGGATCGCGCCTTCCTTCTTCGATTGCGCGCCAATCCACGCCGCCAGCACCGAACGGTTTTCATCCGGTGAGGCGAAGGCGATATGGCTCTCACCGGTGCCGGCGAATTTGCCGCCGTAAGCGCGATAGTTATTGGTCGCGACCAGGAAAGTAGCCTGCGGATCAACCGGTTTTCCATTGAAGGTCAGGTGCTTAATACGCTCTGCCTGCGGATGGATCATCTGACATTCGCCGTCGTAGCGGGCCGGCTGAGTGACGTCGATCTGGTAGTTCACCCCGTCAATGACGTCGAAGTTGTAGGTGCGGAAGCCGTCCCAGTTGATCAGCGACTGCGGCTTGCTGCTGGCGGGATCGATCTGGTTAAACTGTCCGGCAGAGCATTCCAGCCACTCCTTAACCTCTTTCCCGCTGACCTTCATCACCACCAGGGTGTTGGGGTAGAGATAGAGGTCGGCGGCATTGCGGAAGGTGAGCTGGCCTTTCTCCACTTCGACAAAGCTCGCCGGATCGTTTTTACGCCCGCCGACTTTAAACGGCGCGGCGGCGGAGAGCACCGGCAGCTTCGCCAGATCCGGGTCGCCCTGAATATAGTGTTCGACGTAGGCTTTCTGCGCCATGTTGACCACCTGCACCGTCGGGTCGTCCTGCACCAGCGCCAGATAGCTGTACATGTTGTCGGCGGACTTGCCGATCGGCTTGCTGACGAATTCGCGAGTGGCGTCATGATCGGCTTTCAGCACCGCCACCAGCTTGCCATCTTCGGCCGCCAGTGATTTCTTCGCCACCGCGTCATAGATTGGCCGCGCTTCCGCTTTACTCTGAGTTACCTGCCATTTACCGCTGTCGTTATTTAGCACCAGATCGACCACCCCGAGATGATCGCCCCACATTCCCGGCATCACCGCCGGTACGCCGTTCAGCGTCCCTTTGGCGATATCCGCGCCTTTGATGTTGGCGAAGTCTTTACCCGGGAACACCGCGTGGGCATGGCCGAACATAATGGCGTCCACGCCGGGCACCTGGCTTAAGTAGTAAACCGAATTCTCGGCCATCGCCTGATACGGGTCGGCGGAGAGGCCGGAGTGAGCGACCACTACAACCACATCAGCCCCTTTCGCCCGCATCTCCGGGATATATTTGCGCGCGGTTTCGGTAATGTCATTGACCGTCACTTTGCCGTTAAGATTGGCTTTATCCCAGGTCATGATCTGCGGCGGCACAAAGCCGATATAGCCGATGCGCAGGGTGTGGATTTGACCGTCGCTGTCCACGACCCGGGTATCCTGGATCAGGTACGGCGTAAACATCGGTTTTCCGGTTTTGGCATCGATGATATTGGCGTTCACGTAGGGGAACTTCGCCCCGGCCAGCGCCTTGTGCAGGAAGTCGAGACCGTAATTGAACTCATGGTTGCCCAGATTGCCGACGGCGTAATTCAGGGTGTTCATCGCCTTATACACCGGATGTACATCGCCCTCTTTGAGCCCTTTTGCCGCCATATAGTCGCCTAACGGGCTCCCCTGGATCACATCCCCGTTATCCACCAGCACGCTGTTTTTAACTTCTGCCCGCGCCTGTTCGATCAGGCTGGCGGTACGCACCAGGCCGAATTTCTCCGTGGCGGCATCTTTGTAATAGTCGAAGTCCATCATATTGCTGTGCAGATCGGTGGTTTCCATGATCCGCAGGTCGACCGTCGCGGCGTTGACGCTGGCGGCGATCAGCGTGGCCAGGAGCGTTGCGCTAAACTTAATCATCAGAGGCGTCCTTTTTTATGAGCGATAGCACAGAAGAAAATGTATTTATATTCTGTTGCTTACAGAAATGTGAATCTTGCCAGAAAAGCGGGCAGAGAAACCGCCATCGTTATCACAGATAGCGGAACTCGCGGTGATGCGATATAAATAAAACAACGAGTTAACGCCACTGTAACCAGACGAGGTGGAGAATGTTAGAACAAGTATGTCAGCTTGCACGGAATGCGGGCGATGCCATCATGGAAGTCTACGATGGAAACCAGCCGATCAACGTCGCCAGCAAGAAAGATGATTCTCCGGTCACGGCGGCGGATATCGCAGCGCATAAAGTCATTGTCAGCGGCCTGCAGGCGCTGGATCCGGATACCCCGATCCTCTCCGAGGAGGACCCGCCGTCCTGGGAAGTGCGCCAGCACTGGCAGCGCTACTGGTTGGTCGACCCGCTGGACGGCACCAAAGAGTTTATTAAGCGTAACGGCGAATTCACCGTCAATATCGCGCTGATTGAAAACGGCAAGCCGACGCTGGGCGTTGTCTATGCGCCGGTGATGAAGGTGATGTACAGCGCGCAAAATGGCAAAGCCTGGAAAGAAGAGTGCGGCGTACGCAAGCAGATCCAGGTCCGCGATGCCCGTCCGCCGCTGGTGGTGATTAGCCGCTCCCATAGCAACGATCCGGAGCTGCAGGAGTATCTTGAGCAACTTGGCGAACACCAGACCACCTCAATCGGTTCGTCGCTGAAATTCTGCCTGGTGGCGGAAGGTCAGGCCCAGCTCTATCCGCGCTTCGGGCCGACCAGCACCTGGGACACCGCCGCCGGCCATGCGGTCGCGGTGGCCGCCGGGGCGCATGTTCACGACTGGCAGGGGAAAACCCTCGACTACACGCCGCGTGAATCCTTCCTTAACCCCGGCTTCCGGGTCTCTATTTATTAAGCAATTTATGCAGCAGGTCGATCACCTGCTGCACCTCTTGTTGGGTGAGGGCGCCGTCTTTAGCCCACTGCACACGCCCGTTCTTATCCAGCACCACGATCGCTGAGCTCTTCTCGTCCAGCTGCCAGGCTTTCCGCACCAGGCCATTGCTGTCGACGATAAATTGCGACCATGGGAAGAGCTTTTTATTACTTTCAATGCTGTTACGTACAAACATCCCGGTGCCCGGGATGGCGTCGTCAGTGTTTACAATGGTGGTGGTCTGATAGCGATCGTGCGGGAAGCCCGCCGCTTTAATCGCCTCGATCAGGTTGGCATTCTTCTCTTTTGCTGACGAGCGTCCGGCGATGTGCTGGACCACGCGCACTTTTCCCGCCAGCTGGGCGCTATTCCAGTTTTTATAGCTAAACTTATCCTTATCCAGAATAAGCTCTCCCCGATCCGCGACGCCAACGGGCGCCACGCGCTGGCCGTCGACGAAGTTATGCGCTGTGGCCAGCAGCGGGAGAAGCAGTAACGAGGCGGCCAGTATGCTACGTAGGGTCATGCGCAATCCTTAATCATTTTTATGCAGGTGATCCGACCACTTGGTCTCGTTTAATCATAAGTGCGATTGACGGTGATTACCCGCAATGAGGATGCCAGTTTGCGTGTTGACGCACAAATTAGTCGTAAAACGGCGACTTATACTTACTTCATCGTATGTCTGAAACGAAAATTCTGAATTATTGTCATCAAAGGGTAAATAAACTTATACATACTGGGTCCCTCTGAGATTCTGGACTATAGTTTTAGGGCATTAAAATTTGCGCTCCCAAGACGTGGGCTAACTGTGGCACCACAAGAGCGTAACCCTGGCAGGAGAGAAGAATGAAAATTTTCCAACGCTACAATCCGCTGCAAGTGGCGAAGTACGTGAAGATCCTGTTTCGTGGACGGTTGTACATCAAGGACGTTGGCGCATTTGAATTTGATAAGGGCAAAATCCTTATCCCGAAGGTCAAGGACAAGCTGCATCTGTCAGTGATGTCCGAAGTCAATCGTCAGGTGTTGCGTCTGCAAACTGAGATGGCATAGCCTGGCACGTAGCAGTACGTAGTAGGTAAAAGACGGCTCCCGATGGGAGCCGTTGATGTTTTTAGCCCTTCATTTCCGCATAGCGTTTGCGATATTCGCCCGGTGGGATGCCGTTATGTTTACGAAACAAGCGGGTGAAATAGACCGGATCGCTGTAGCCCACCGATAAAGCAATTTTGTTAAGTGGGAGCGAAGTGCTCTGAATAAGCCACCTGGCGCGGTTGATGCGCTGCGTTTCCCGCCACGCATAGACCGTTTGCCCCAGTTCATTTTTGAAAAGGTGCGCCAGACGTGAAGGGGAGATAAACACCATCGCCGCCAGAGTCTCGATTTTTACCTCCTGTGCAATGTGGGCGTTAAGATAGTCGCAGATGGCGTTAATCCGAGGGTCGTGGGCATGGCGGTTGCTAATGGGTTGCTGTTGAAAACAGCGGAGAATTAATCTCTCCAGCGCGTTCATTGCCAGCGCTTCTGACAGCGGTACGGACGCAGAGTGGTGGCGTATCACTTCGTAGAACAGATCGCGCAGTTGCTGGAGCTGGTCGGGATCGTTAATGGTTGTTTTGCCGATACCGTGGGTGGTTTGGTCCCACTTCAGCCAGTCTATCCAGTAGGGGCGGGGGATAAAGTAGATCCACAGATGGTCCCAGTACTCGCTGTGTTCGTCCCTGCCGTAATGATGGGGCACGCCGGGAGGAAACAGCAACAGATCGTTTTCCCGGCACAGCAGGAAGCCATCGCCCGCTTTCGCCCGCGCCTGGCCGCGCAGGGTCAGATTAATGATGTAACCTTTCATCCCCTGCGGGCGATTAATGTAGTAGTCCAGCGTGGAGCCGCGGGTAATCGGCGTGAAGCCTGCGACGACCCAGGCATTGAAGGTAAAGGTCTTCATCAATGGCGAGAAATTGAGTAGCTCATTGATATCCAGTTCCATTCTCTCTTCCACCTGAGCGCCGCCGCGTCGTTAGCTTTCGATGATAGTAAATTCCCAGGCCCTGAGGCGCAACGGCTGGCCGACGTATACTGTCTCCCCGCTCAGCAGCGCGGTACCCAGGGTCTCGCTGACAACATCCATCGCCTCGCCGGAGTAATTGAACAGGAAGTGGATATTATTTCCGGCGCGGTTACGCATCTTTTTAACCACTAACGGATAGCGATAGGCGGAAGTTCGCGAGTTCAGCGTGAGATCCGCCGTCAGGACATCAAACAGCTGGCTAATCAGGCCCTTCTGCGGCAGAAAGCCAACGTACAGGGCGCGACCCTGACCGTAATCCGCCTCCGTTGCGGCGGCGTATTCGCCCCATGCCGGGTGCTGATAGCGCAGCAGGGTGCGGGTCCCGTCATCGGGCGTCAGCAATTCCATCCACAGCTCAGCCTGATTGTCATTGCGGCAATCAATCTCTGCGCAGCAAGAGCTTACCGTCGTCTCTTCCGGCAGGGTGAACTGGCTGTAGCTGACGCCGCAGCTCTGGCGCAAAACCCCCGGCTGCGCGCTGCTGCGCACCTTGACGTTTTCATCGCTAAAGCCTGATTTAAAGCCGATCAGCGCTCTGCCGCCCCGGGCGATATAGTCGTTAATCCGCGTTAGCAGGCCCTCATCGGCGGCGTACAGACCAGGAACGATCAGCACCCGGTAGCGCGAGGTTTCCTCGTTCACATCGTGGATGATGTCGAGGCTGATATTGTGGTCATACAGCGCATCGTGGAAGCGGCGGAAGATATCGTTATAAATGTTGCCCCTGGCGTCGCCGGGAAGGAAGTGATTGAGAGCGTCCATCGCCTCATTACTTATTAGCAACGCGACGTCATTTTCGGCCTTCAGCTCCGCCAGCTGCGGGGACAGGCGGGCGAAATCGGCGCCGATGGTGGTAGCTTCCTGCCAGGTTGGGTTGCGCGAGAAGTCGTGGCTGAGCAGCCCCTTCCAGTAGGTTTCAAAGGCGTTATGAATCGAATGCCAGTGCCAGTAGGAGACCATGGCGGCGCCGGAGGCGATATGGCTGAATGCCTGCAGGCGTAGCTGGCCCGGGAAGGGGGTCCACTGGGCGAAGCCCTGAGCCTGGGTTTCCAGCACGAAGTAGTTCTGGCCCGGCTTAAGCGAGCGGGTGATGGCGCCGCCAAAGGCGATTTCCCGTCCGGTCAGGTGTGCCTGACTCGGGTGATAGATATCGACGCCGGCGATATCCAGCGCCTGCGCCGCCGCAAAATGGTCGACCCGCGGCTGCACGCCGTAAGAGTAACCGCGCCATTCGAAATCGAAGTTGTGGGTGACGAACTGGTGCGGCTGGGCGTATTCCCGAACGATGGCCGCCTGCCAGGCCAGATACTCGGTGACCTGCTGACGCTGATAGCGGGAGAAGGCGCAGGCGAGGCTGGCGTTGATGGTGTTTTCCACCGGCGGAAAATCCTGCCAGCGGTCAATGCGGTTGCTCCAGTAATCCAGGCCGAAATCGTGATTCAGCTGCCGGAGGTCAGGATATTTCTCCTGCAGGCTGCGCACGAAGCCCTCCTGCATATAGCGGCCAATATTGTCGTAATGCTTGGTTTCGTTATCCAGTTGCCAGCCGATAATCGCCGGATGGTGTTGCACATGGGCCATCAGCGTGCGGATAATTTTTTCGGCATAGCGGCGAAAGGTCGGGTTGACGATATCCATGATCTGCCGCGGACCATATTTTTGCTGCCCCGCGACGGTGGTGACCAGAATATCGGGATGTTTCGCCGCCAGCCAGGCCGGGACCGCGTAGGTGGGCGTCCCTACGATGACCGCAATGCCGGCCTCATGCATCGCCTCCAGCACCCGGTCGATATGGTAGAAATTATACTGGCCCTCTTCAGGCTCCAGCGTACTCCAGGTGGACTCGGCAATACGCACCACGTTAATGCCGGTTTCGCGCATTAAGGCGATATCCTTAGCCAGCCGATCTTCCGGCATATATTCATCGTAATACGCCACGCCATAAAATAAATGAGACATACACACTACCTCCTGACATTAATTCGCGGGCACCGGTTGTGAAGAGAAGACACGTGCTTTATCCAGCGTAATAAAAGAAATAAGCGTGAAGCACAGAGCGATACCGCCGAGTACGATATAGCTACTGGTAAAGCCCATGCTCTGGTACATATGGCCGATACCGGTCGAGAGAAAAATAGAGCTAAAGCTTTTCGAAAATTGGAAGCCAATTAAGTAAACGGTCGCTGACAGCAGAGGATTAAAGTTAGCCGTAATATATTTTAACGCCGCGACAAGTAGCACTGAGCTTTCAAAACCGTGGAGGAGTTTAATCAGACTGATGGAGACGGGGCCAATAGCCCACGCGGAGCCGATAATACGCAAGCTCATAATCAGCCCGCAGTATAACAGCGCATTTTTAGGGCCGATTTTATTCACAAACCATGGCGCAAAGAACATCACGATGGCATCAAGGAAAATTTGACCCGTGGTTAAATAACCGAAGACTTCTGCACCCCGGGCTTTACTCTCAAAGAAATGGCTGTAATAGATAGCGAACTGCTGGTCATAGGTTTCATAGACCGCCCCGACGCCAATGACATAGAGGGCGAAGAACCAGAATTTTTTAATTTTTAACAGCGAGACGGCATCGCGGAGGGTAACCGGCGAGGCTTTGCCAGGCAGCAATCCCTGCTGAGGGTGGGCGCTGATCTGCATTTTCCAGACAATGACCAGCAGGCAGACGCCTGCGCCGCTGGCCAACCAGAAAATCATATTCTGATCAATGCCGTAGAGTTTTCCTGCCGCAAAGGTGCCGATTGCGGCGCCGATGCCGCCGAACATCCGCGCCCGGCCAAATTCGAAACCGGAGGCGCGGCTGACTTTATCAATGTAGGCTTCGCAAACCCCGCAGCCTGCGCCGTAGGCCATGCCAATATAAAGGCCGCCAGCCAGCGCGCCGAGGAACACATTTATTTTTAACAGGGGAGCAAAGACATAAATCCAGTAAGGGGCGAATAACGTGATAATAATCGCCAGCATCCACATCAGATTCTTACGATACACCAGTTTATCGGAGATGAAGCCGAATAATGGCTGAACGCAGACGGCGACAATGGCGGTGAAAGAATAAACCAGGCCGACGTCTGTGTAGTTAATACCGATGGTTTCCGTCAGCCACAGGGATAAATAAGGGTAGCAGCATCCCCAACCTATAAAGAAGAACAGGAAAAACAGACAGCTGATAAAGTAATTTTTATTTGACGTTATCATGGTAACCCTCGCTTCCTTTATTCAGGAATATGATCGTGTTGATGCGAGCAACGTTACCTTTTTGCGCGTCGGGGAGTCATGAACGTTTCGCTATCGAGCAGGAGTAATCTGCTATCGGCAGAGGGGCGTGAGCCGCTTCACATTCGAGCCATAAAAAAAGGGCGGATGGTCATCCGCCCTTAGGAGAGAGAAAAGATTACGCTCAGGCGTTCTGGCTTTCCGCCGTTTCCGCCTGCTTCGGCACCAGCACCGTTGGCTTGTTATCGATACGGGTCACCAGCAGCTGGTCGATACGGTAGTTATCGATATCCACGACCTCAAACTTATAGCCGGAGAACTTCACCGCGTCGGTGCGTTTGGGGATTTTACGCAGCATAAACATCATAAAGCCGCCGATGGTCTCGTAATTCCCGGACTGCGGGAACTCGTCGATATCCAGCACGCGCATCACGTCATCAATCGGCGTACCGCCATCGATCAGCCACGAGTTTTCATCGCGGGCGACAATCTGCTCTTCCAGCCCCTGGCCGACGAGGTCGCCCATCAGGGTGGTCATTACGTCGTTGAGAGTGATGATCCCGACCACCAGCGCGTATTCATTCATGATCACCGCGAAGTCTTCCCCGGCGGTTTTGAAGCTTTCCAGCGCTTCCGACAGGGTCAGGGTGTCCGGCACGATCAACGTGTTGCGGATCTGTACGCCGCCGGTCAGCACCAGGCTCTGGTTCGCCAGCACGCGGTTCAGCAGATCTTTTGAATCGACGTAACCGATAATGTGGTCGATATCTTCATTACAGACGAGGAACTTCGAGTGCGGATGTTCGGCCACTTTATTCTTCAGGCTCTGCTCGTCTTCGTGCAAATCAAACCAAATGACGCTTTCACGCGGGGTCATGGAGGAAGGAACGGTGCGGGACTCCAGCTCGAACACGTTCTCAATTAGCTCATGCTCCTGCTTGCGCAGCACCCCGGCCAGCGCGCCGGCCTCGACCACGGCATAGATATCATCGGAAGTGATATCGTCTTTCCGCACCATCGGCAGTTTGAAGATGCGGAAGATCATGTTGGCCATGCCGTTAAACAACCACACCAGCGGGCGGAAGACTAACAGGCAGAAGCGCATCGGGTTGATGATGCGCAGGGCCACTGTTTCGGGCGCAATCATACCGATGCGTTTCGGAGTCAGGTCAGCAAACAGGATGAACAAGCTGGTGACCAGGGTAAAAGAGATGATGAAGCTCAGCTGCTCGGAGAGCTCCGGCGACAAATACCCGCTGAGCAGGCTATGAAACGCCGGTGAGAAAGCCGCGTCGCCCACAATACCGCCAAGAATGGCGACGGCGTTGAGGCCAATCTGCACGACGGTAAAGAAGGTGCCCGGGTTCTCCTGCATCTTCAGCACCCGCTGTGCGTTGACGTTGCCTTCATCGGCCAGCAGTTTCAGTTTGATTTTACGTGAGGCGGCCAGTGAAATTTCCGATATCGAAAAAAACGCACTGACGGCTATCAGACAGAGTATTACTAAAATACTGTTTAACATATCTTTTCTGACCGTTGAGGCCAGATCCTCGGAAGGGAAGTTGATCGAACTATAAGGAAGCTACTTGAACACCCGCCCACAGACGCAGGCGGGCAATTTCAGAGGCTAGTATAGCGTAACAGTCAGCAAAATCGCCAGAGCATTGATTAATCATTGTTAATTACACGGTTATCTCACCACTAGAGGTCGTAGTAAAAGCGTACTTATGCGGACAGGGCGCACCTGGTTATTTTCACCGGAAAACGAGGTGCGGCCAGAGGAAAGTGCCGCCCGGCCGCGGTAATAACGGGCGCGGAGTGGATCACAAAAATACATACGCCAGAATAAAAACCGGGGGAAATGTGTGATGAGAATAGCATTGGTATTTTTAGCGGCTTGACCACCTCACTTCAGTAATAGAATGATAACCGCGTTTGAAAACGATACCGCGAACGATTTCACATTCATTTTTAAAATATTTAAATACCGTCATATTATTTTCCGTTTCATTTAAAAATGATTAATTTTAGGGATAAAATATGCATAAGAAAATAGCTTTGATAGTATGTGTCGCCCTGGGGATACCCGCCGCTGGTCACGCGCTGACTTTCGATGTCAGAGGAGGATATCGGGCGGGAAGTCACTCTTATGAATCTCGCTATAAGGTGAGTCAGGGGTGGCAGAATGGCTGGTGGGCGAGTATGGAGATGGATAATAAAAACAACAAAAATAACCACCAGGGAAAAAATGGCACAGATAAAACGGATGCGTCCCACTCCTTTGGCGACAGTACAGTCGATTATAATGAAATCGAGGTTAACTATAGCTGGCCATTCGCGGAAAAATGGGCCTTGCAGCCAGGCGGTATCTATCACTGGAGCAGTAAAGGCACCCAGCTACGGCCTTATTTTCGTATTAACTATAAAGCGACTCCCGATCTCACCTTTGGACTACGTTATCGCTATGACTACAACACTTACGAAACGGTTAATAGCGTCGGCGAGTCACATCGCGACAGCGTCAACCGCCTGGATTTATATGTTAATTATAAATTTAATGCCCAATGGAGTGCCCTGTATCAAGGCACGGTCTATCGACATGTCAACGATGACTATAAATATAATAATGATAAATCTTCGGCGACAGAAAACGCCGTAACGCTACGCTATAAATGGAATGACTGGTTTAGTCCCTATATCGAATATGATTACCTTGATAAACAGGGTTACCATGATGGCAAAAATAAAATTTCAGAATCACGATATCGTATCGGTATGACGTTTACGCTATAAAATCTCGCCCTGACGAGCAGGAAACAATATCTGCTGACATTTGCTGGAACCATATTGAATACGTTCCCGGCCCTGGCACGCCTTCGGGTCGGGAACGTGCGCCGCTTAGCGATAAGGCCGCGTGGAAGCGCGCGGAATCAGGGTGGGTAAAGAGTAGCGTTGGGGGTTTTCCACATGATGACCTAGCAGCAATTCAACGGCATGGCTGGCAAGCTGATCGAGCGGTGTCTTCACGGAGGTCAAAGGGATCGGCAGGCGACTGACTAACGGAATGTCGTTATAGCCTACCAGTGAAACGTCGCGGCCTATCTCCAGCCCGAGTCGGTGTGCAGCCGCCATCACGCCGATCGCCAGGTCATCATTGACGGCGAAAATGGCGCTGGGGCGCGCCGGACTATTCAGGATTTCATAACCGGCGTTTTCACCGGCCACAATGGTAAAGTCGGAATCTCGCCACCATTGCGGATTCACCTCGGCCTGCGCTTCCTGCATGGCACGCAAAAATCCTTTTTGCCGGTTTAAGGTGCTCGATGAAAAATTGGGGCCGGCAATAATACCGATTTCCCGATGACCGAGATCCAGTAAGTGGCGGGTTGCCAGATAGCCTCCCAGTTCGTCATCACCAATAGCGGATGGGCTGATACCGTCGGTACGCAGCGCCAGAACATGGTTGATCTGTTTCTCCCGCAATTGCTGAGGCAGGCGGTCATCCAGGCGACAGGTGGAGAGGATCAGGCCATCGACCCGGCGATCCAGCAAAGATTGTGTGGCGCGCTCTTCCGTGTCTGGATCGTTGCCGCAGGTTGCCACCACCGTGAAATAGCCCTGACGCGCGGCGGCCTGAGAGACCGCTTCATAGAACATCGCCGTGACGGTATCGGTCAATCTCGGGACCAGAACGCCTATCGTGCCCGTATCGCCACGGCGCAAACTGGACGCCACGTAGTCACGTCGGTAGCCCAACTGCTTCGCCGCTTCCCGTATTTTTTCAGCCGAAGGGCTGCGGGACGGGGGGAGACGTTCATCCAGCACGCGCGAAACAGTTGAAACACTCACGCCGGCGGCGCGAGCCACATCCTGCATCGTAATGGTTCTTCCATTGTGCTCTTGAGATGATTGATTTCCCATGACCGATTTCCTGTTTAAATTCAGTTGCGATTGTATTCGTAGTTATTTCTTCCACGCAACTTAAATGGCGTAGAGGAGCGCCAGACGCAATGTGGGAAATAGATCACGTAATGTAACTTGATAAATGTTTAACCCGCCCATTTTTGTGATTCCAATTGCATTTATTAGCGGAGTCCCCTTGATCTTGTGAAGTAAAGGGAAGACATTTCAATTCACTTGCAATCGTTCCTGCAATCGATTTCAAGAAAGAGAGTTTATCATCTTTATCTGTTGAAATTTGTAAGGAGTTAACATGAAAGCACTTGATTTGCGTGGAATTGTTCCAGCCCCGGTTACCCCTTTCACCCGCGATGGACGTATCGATCATAAAGCCATCAAACGTTTAGGTTCCTGGCTGGGTAGCGTAAAAGGCGTGAAAGGCTTGGTGGTTCTGGGACATGCCGGGGAGGGCACCTTCCTGACTCAGCAGGAACAGGCTGACGTTATCCGTAGTTTTGTTGACTCAACCGACGGCCGTGTACCGGTCATCGCCGGGATTACTGGCGAAGGGACGGAAGTGGCGGCGCTGGAAGCGCAGCGCGCCGTGGAAGCCGGGGCCTCCGCAGGTCTGCTATATCCTTCACACGGTTGGCTGCGTTTTGGCTACCAAAAAGGGGCGCCTCAGGATCGTTATCGCGTGGTATATGAAGAGAGTGGATTGCCTCTTATTCTTTTCCAGTATCCGGATGTCACTAAAGCCACTTATAACCTTGAAACGATGCTGGATATTTCCGCGCAACCGGGGGTCTTTGCGATGAAAAATGGGGTGCGTAATATGCGCCGCTGGGATACGGAAATTCCGGTTATTCGTCGCGAACGCCCTGATTTACAGATCCTCAGCTGTCATGATGAATACCTGCTGCATACCGCCTTCGATATTGATGGTTTCCTGGTGGGATATGGCAATATTGCCCCTGAACTCCTGCTGGAACTGCTGGAGGCCGGTAAAGCGCAGGATTATGTGAAGGCCAAAGCGGTTCACGACCGTCTGCTGCCGGTTACTAAGGCCGTTTATCACCGCGGCTCGCATATGGAAGGTACCGTGGCGTTGAAACATGCTCTGGTTGAACGTGGCATTCTGGAACACGCTACCGTTCGGTCACCTCTGTTGCCGCTGGAACCGGGCGCAGAAGAAGAGATCAAAGCGGCTATCCGTGCCGCAGGCATTAAAAAAGCGGTTATTTAATTTATTATTTGAATACCAAGCCCGTATTCATTATGAATACGGGTTGGTTTTAATAAGGATAGTCAGGTTTTATTCAGTATATCAGTGTGGCCGTATAATATTTTATAAAGATACTATAATGAGGCTGTCATGAGTAATTTAGAAAAAACATCTACCGCTGTACCCGCACAAATAGAAAGACTTCCCTTCTCTCAATTAATTCGCCGCATCGGTCCGGGGATTGTGCTTACCGGAGTCGTGATTGGCCCCGGCGCTATTACCACCGCGTCGATGTTAGGGGCGGACTATGGCTATTCCCTACTATGGCTGCTGATCCCCATTGCCTTTATGGGGATCACGTTTATGTTGACGACCTATCGTATCTCCATGCTCACCGGGATGCCGTCAATAGAGGCGATACGTCACTATTACGGTAAAGTCGCCGCGGGGTTTGTAGGCGTGGCCACTTTTTTAGCCTGTCTTTTTTTTACCATGGGGAATATCTCGGGTACCGGGGCCGGCATGAACCTTGTTTTCGGCATTGACTGGAAGCTCGGTGCGTTAATTATGATTGCAGTGATGATCTATTGCTATTTCTCTAAAGGCGTTTATTCCAAAGTCGAAAAAGGGATCACTATTTGTATTGTGGCAATGATTATCGCCTTTTATATCACACTGGTGGGAACGGGGGGGCCAGACTGGAAAGCCAGCGGGGAAGGATTAACGCATTGGATCTTTCCTGCGGGGAGTTTAGTCACCGCGCTGGGCTTTATCAGTACCAATGCCTCCCTGACGACCGGGATCTACGGTACTTACCTTGGCAAAGAGAAAAAATGGAAAAAAGATGATCTCTTTAATGGCGTGATGGTGGCGGATACCGTAGCCCATATTATCGGTGTGCTGCTGATCAGTGGGGCTATTATTCTGGTAGGGGCGATTGTGCTTTTTCCTCAAGGAATATCAATCAATACGCCGACGCAGTTGGCTGATTTATTAACGCCAAGCATGGGACGCGCGGCAAAATACATTATGGGGATCGCATTATTGGGCGCGGGTTTCTCATCTTTACTGGGGAATACTCAGCGTGGGGTTGTCCTGCTTAACTCGGGGTTCAATAAATCTACTGCGCTGGAGAGTAAAGCGGTCCAGTGGGGATCCATGGTAGTGCTGGTGATTGCGGGGTTAATCTGTTTTAGCTTCGGCGGATCTCCGGTGCAGTTAATTTACTTAGCGAATGTCGCAACGGCGGTGTCGACGCCTGTCGCGGGTCTGTTTATCTGCCTGCTGCTGTGGCGAAAGGATATTAATAAAGGATATAAGACGCCAAGGTTATTACAAATATGTATGGCGGTCAGCTATCTCTTTTGTTTGTTACTCACTCTCGTCGCCCTGATTAACACCTTACCTAAATTTATGTCCTCTCTTTCTTCCATGTTTTGAGGTGGGGTATGACTAATGCCATCCTGTTAGGCGAAGGCTTCACCCTGATGTTTCTCGGCATGGGCTTTGTGCTGGTGTTCCTGCTGCTGCTCATCTTTGCCATCCGGGGAATGTCCCTCGCCGTCAACCGCCTGTTTCCCGAGCCGCCCGCCGCCCCCGCAGCNNGCCCGCCGACGATTTCGCCCGCCTGAAGCCGGCGATTGTCGCCGCCATTCACCACCATCGCCGTCTTCACCCTTAATTCACGGAGGAATTCATGACCGTTGCCATTACCGATGTCGTCCTGCGCGACGCCCACCAGTCCCTGTTCGCCACCCGTCTGCGTCTCGACGATATGCTGCCCGTTGCCGCTCAGCTGGACGACGTCGGCTACCGCTCCCTTGAGTGCTGGGGCGGCGCCACCTTTGATGCCTGCATCCGCTTTCTCGGCGAGGACCCGTGGGTCCGCCTGCGCGAGCTGAAAAAGACGATGCCCAAGACCCCGCTGCAGATGCTGCTCCGCGGCCAGAACCTGCTCGGCTACCGCCACTACGCCGACGACGTGGTGGAGCGCTTCGTGGAGCGCGCCGTCAAAAACGGCATGGACGTCTTCCGCGTCTTCGATGCCATGAACGACCCGCGCAACATGCAGGCCGCCCTGCAGGCGGTCCGCCGCCACGGCGCCCACGCCCAGGGTACGCTTTCGTACACCACCAGCCCGGCCCACACCCTGCAGACCTGGCTCGACCTCACCGAACAGCTGCTGGAGACCGGCGTTGACTCCGTCGCCATCAAGGACATGTCCGGCATCCTCACCCCGCATGCCGCCTTTGAGCTGGTCAGTGAAATCAAGAAGCGCTATGACGTCACCCTGCACCTGCACTGCCACGCCACCACCGGGATGGCGGAGATGGCCCTGCTGAAGGCCATTGAAGCCGGGGTCGACGGCGTCGATACCGCCATCTCCTCGATGAGCGCCACCTATGGCCACCCGGCCACCGAGGCGCTGGTCGCCACCCTCGCTGGCACGCCCTACGACACCGGCCTCAATATCCACAGGCTGGAGAGCATCGCGGCCTACTTCCGCGAGGTGCGTAAGAAGTACCACGCCTTCGAAGGCCAGCTGAAGGGCACCGACAGCCGTATCCTCGTCGCCCAGGTGCCGGGCGGGATGCTCACCAACCTCGAAAGCCAGCTGAAGCAGCAGAGCGCCGCCCACCGTCTGGATGAAGTGCTGGCGGAAATCCCCCGCGTGCGCGAGGACCTCGGCTTCATCCCGCTGGTGACCCCGACCTCGCAGATTGTCGGCACCCAGGCGGTGCTCAACGTGCTGGGCGGCGAGCGCTACAAAACCATCGCGAAGGAGACCGCCGGTATCCTGAAGGGCGAGTACGGCCGCACCCCGGCCCCGGTGAACGCCGCCCTGCAGGCGCGGGTGCTCGACGGCGCCGACCCGGTGACCTGCCGCCCGGCCGACCTGCTGAAGCCGGAGCTGGCGCAGCTGGAAGCCGACGTCAGACGCCAGGCGCAGGAGAAGGGCATCACGCTTGCCGAAAACGCCATCGACGACGTGCTCACCGTGGCGCTGTTCCCGCAAATCGGCCTGAAGTTCCTCGAAAACCGCCACAACCCGGCGGCCTTTGAGCCGGTACCGCAGGCGGAAGCCGCGCAGCCAGTGGCAAAAGCAGAAAAACCTGCCGCCTCCGGCGTCTACACCGTGGAGGTGGAAGGCAAAGCCTTTGTGGTCAAGGTCAGCGACGGCGGCGACGTCAGCCAGCTGACGGCGGCCACCCCGTCTTCCGCACCGGTTCAGGCTGCCGCCCCGGCCGGCGCCGGCACCCCGGTGACCGCCCCGCTGGCGGGCACCATCTGGAAGGTGCTGGCCAGCGAAGGCCAGACGGTGGCCGCAGGCGAGGTGCTGCTGATTCTGGAAGCCATGAAGATGGAAACCGAAATCCGCGCCGCGCAGGCCGGGACCGTGCGCGGTATCGCGGTGAAAGCCGGCGACGCGGTGGCGGTCGGCGACACCCTGATGACTCTGGCGTAAGGACGAGGAGCGGAAATGGAAAGTCTGAACGCCCTGATTCAGGGCATGGGGCTGATGCACCTCGGCGCCGGCCAGGCCATCATGCTGCTGGTCAGCCTGCTGCTGCTCTGGCTGGCGATTGCGAAGAAGTTCGAGCCGTTACTGCTGCTGCCGATTGGCTTCGGCGGCCTGCTCTCCAATATCCCGGAGGCCGGGCTGGCGCTCACCGCCCTGGAGAGCCTGCTGGCTCACCACGACCCGGCGCAGCTGGCGGTGATTGCCGCGAAGCTCCACTGCGCGCCGGACGTCCACGCCATTAAGGCGGCGCTGGCCCTGGCCCTGCCGTCGGTACAGGGGCAGATGGAGAGCCTCGCGGTGGACATGAGCTACTCCGCCGGGGTGCTGGCCATCTTCTATAAGGTGGCGATTGGCTCGGGCATCGCGCCGCTGGTCATCTTTATGGGCGTCGGGGCGATGACCGATTTCGGCCCGCTGCTGGCTAACCCGCGCACCCTGCTGCTGGGGGCGGCGGCGCAGTTCGGGATCTTCGCCACCGTGCTCGGGGCGCTGACGCTGAACTACTTCGGCATCATCAGCTTCACCCTGCCGCAGGCGGCGGCCATCGGCATCATCGGCGGCGCCGACGGCCCGACGGCGATTTACCTGTCGGGCAAGCTGGCGCCGGAGCTGCTGGGGGCCATCGCGGTGGCGGCCTACTCCTATATGGCGCTGGTGCCGCTGATCCAGCCGCCGATCATGAAGGCGCTGACCACGGATAAGGAGCGGAAGATCCGCATGGTGCAGCTGCGCACGGTGAGTAAGCGGGAGAAGATCCTCTTCCCGGCGGTGCTGTTGCTGCTGGTGGCGCTCCTGCTGCCGGACGCCGCGCCGCTGCTTGGGATGTTCTGCTTCGGCAACCTGATGCGCGAGAGCGGCGTGGTGGAGCGGCTGAGCGATACGGTGCAGAACGCGCTGATCAACATCGTCACCATCTTCCTCGGGCTGTCGGTGGGGGCCAAGCTGGTGGCGGACAAGTTCCTGCAGCCGCAGACGCTGGGGATCCTGGTGCTGGGGGTGATCGCCTTCTGCGTGGGGACCGCCGCCGGGGTGCTGATGGCGAAGCTGATGAACGTGTTCAGCCGGCACAAAATCAACCCGCTAATCGGCTCGGCGGGGGTGTCGGCGGTGCCGATGGCGGCGCGGGTGTCGAACAAGGTGGGTCTGGAAGCGGACGGGCAGAACTTCCTGCTGATGCACGCCATGGGCCCGAACGTGGCGGGGGTGATCGGCTCGGCGATCGCCGCCGGGGTGATGCTCAAGTACGTGCTGGCGATGTAACAGAGGAATAAGACAATGGAAGAAACCGTATTACTGGATATCCAAAGAATACAGACCTCCGAACAGAGCAATATTATTCTCAGGTCGATACGGGCGATTGATTTAGTGAATCACCTGACACCGGCGCTAGGCATCATTGAGAGCCTCAGCGAACAGTACAATGTGCAGAAAATATTAGTGACTTGTCTTTATGCCGGACAGCAGCTTGCCATGGACCGGCGGATAGTATTGCCGCTATTACCCGAGTCGCTCTATTTGTTGGGTGGGGTGGTGATGGCCGCTGGAAAGGCAGTGGAAAAAAGAGAGACTCTTACTCACAACCGCCTGTGCGAAGAGGCGGGAAAGCTGCTTAAAGATGATGCGGCCTGGGAGAGCTTTGATGTGATAAGAAGCATTGCTCTGCCGGTTTACCGCCGGCTGGTTAAAGAGCAGCGTACCCACGTCGCCTCTTTATTACAGGCTCTGCTGCATATCCTTGCCTGGCGTAGTGAAAGCGCATGGGCGCGTGACCAGGCGCAAAGAATGCTCTGGGCAGGGGGCGTATTCGGGCGGGGTGGGATAGATTCGCTGATCGCCTTTGACCACGCGTTGGCAGAAAAAGAGATAACATTCCCGTCTCTGCGTGAGTTGTTAACCGTGACGGCATTTCTGGCCCACTTCCCTGCGGGCCCGGTCTTTTCTGATTAATACGCGCTCGCGGCCAGACGATGCGCGCTTACTGAGGCGGCAGGCAGACGCCAATGCCGCCGATGCCGCAATAGCCGTGCGGATTTTTATACAGATACTGCTGGTGATCGTCCTCGGCATAGTAGAACGGTTTGGCGGTGGCGATCTCGGTGGTGATGTGACGGGTATCGTGCGCGTCGTTCATCGCCGCCTGGAAGCGCGCGAGGCTGGCCTTTGCCGCCTCCGTCTGTTCCGGGGTCAGCGGGTAAATCGCCGAGCGGTACTGGGTGCCGTGGTCGTTACCCTGCCGCATACCCTGCGCCGGGTCGTGATTTTCCCAGAACACCTGCAATAACTGCTCATAGCTAATCACCTGCGGATCATAAACCACGCGTACCGCTTCCGCGTGACCGGTCTGGCCGCTGCATACTTCGCGATAGGTCGGATTGGGCGTATAGCCGCCAGTGTAACCTGCGGCGGTGCTGTAAACCCCCGGCAATTGCCAGAACAGGCGCTCAACTCCCCAGAAGCAGCCCATGGCGAACAGCGCCACTTCCATCCCCGCCGGGACGTTGGTCATCGAGTGGCCGTTAACTGCGTGGAGCGTCGCCACTGGCATGGGGGTATTGCGTCCAGGCAGCGCATCCGCCTGGGCGACAAGATGCGTTTTATCAAATAGACTCACGGTTGGCCTCTCAATACAGAAATCGTCGTTAAGGTTGTAACGAAGCGTGTCTTTTAACACAATAAATACGCGTAATACGTCTAGATTAATACATAAGAATTATTTGGGTTATTGCCACTTTTTCAACCCTATGTTGTTAGGGTTTTGTTAAGCCGTGGAGCGGCGCCAGTGTTTCCTGTAGAGGAAACAGGGATATTCAGGAGAAAATGTGCTAAAAATCCGCCAGTTATGTGTCACCAGCCTTTTGCTGGTCAGCGGGGTCGCCAGCGCAGCGAATGTGCGTTTGCAGGTTGAGGGATTATCCGGGGAGCTGGAGAAAAACGTTCGCGCCCAGCTTTCCACCATCCAGAGCGATGAAGTCACGCCGGATCGTCGCTTTCGCGCGCGCGTCGATGACGCCATTCGCGAAGGTCTGAAAGCGCTGGGTTATTACGAGCCGACGATTGAATTTGATTTGCGTCCGCCGCCGAAAAGGGGACGTCAGGTGCTGATCGCCAAAGTGACCCCGGGAGAACCGGTGCGCATTGGCGGAACCGAGGTGATTCTGCGCGGCGGCGCCCGCACCGATAGCGACTACCTGGCGCTGCTGAAAACGCGCCCGGCCATCGGGACGGTGCTCAACCACGGGGATTACGACGGCTTCAAGAGCTCGCTGACCCGCGTCGCCCTGCGCAAAGGCTACTTTGACAGCGAGTTTCTTAAGAGCCAGCTCGGGGTCTCCCTCGACCGTCATCAGGCGTTCTGGGATATCGATTACGACAGCGGCGAACGCTATCGCTTTGGCCACGTCACTTTCTCTGGCTCGCAAATCCGCGATGAATACCTGCAAAACCTCGTGCCGTTTAAAGAGGGCGACTACTACACCTCGCAGGACCTGGCCGAGCTAAACCGCCGCCTGGCGGCGACCGGCTGGTTCAGTTCGGTGGTGGTGGCGCCTGATTTTGCTAAGTCGCGGAAAACCAAGGTGCTGCCTCTGCAGGGCGTTGTCTCGCCTCGCAAAGAGAACACCGTGGAAACCGGGGTCGGCTATTCCACAGACGTCGGTCCGCGGGTGAAAGCCACGTGGAAAAAACCATGGGTCAACTCGTATGGCCACAGCCTGACCTCCAGCGTCAGCCTCTCCGCCCCGGAGCAGCAGTTCGACTTTACCTATAAAGTCCCACTGCTGAAGAGCCCCCTTGAACAGTATTATCTGATGCAGGGCGGTTTTAAGCGTACCGACCTCAATGATACCCAGGCCGACTCTACCACCCTGGGTGTCTCGCGTTTCTGGGAGATGTCGAGCGGCTGGCAGCGAGCGATTAACCTGCGCTGGAGCTTGGATCACTTTACCCAGGCGAACGTCACCAACACCACCATGCTGATTTATCCTGGGGTCTCGGTGAACCGCACTCGCTCCCGCGGCGGCCTGATGCCTACCTGGGGCGATTCCCAGCGCTACTCGGTGGATTACTCCAACACCATGTGGGGCTCGGACATCAACTTCATCGTGATGCAGGCCCAGGACGTCTGGATCCGTACCCTCTATGACCGCCACCGCTTTGTGGTGCGCGGCAACCTTGGCTGGATCGAAGCGGACAACTTTGACAAGGTGCCGCCGGATCTGCGTTTTTTCGCCGGGGGCGATCGCAGTATTCGCGGCTATAAATACAAATCTATCTCGCCGAAGGACGATGACGGCAAGCTGATCGGGGCCTCGAAGCTGGCGACCGGCTCGCTGGAGTATCAGTACAACGTCAGTGGTAAATGGTGGGGCGCCGTGTTTGTCGATAGCGGCGAAGCGGTCAGCGATATTCGCGAGAGCGATTTCAAAACCGGCGCCGGGGTAGGCGTGCGCTGGCAGTCGCCGGTGGGGCCGATCAAGCTGGATATCGCCCGGCCGATCGGCGACAAAGAAGAGCATGGTTTACAGTTTTACATCGGTCTGGGGCCTGAATTATGAGTTTATGGAAGAAGATAAGCCTCGGCGTCTTAATCGTGTTGGTGCTCCTGCTGGGCACCGTCGGGTTCCTGGTGGGGACCACCACCGGCTTGCATCTGGTGTTCAAAGCGGCGGATCGCTGGGTACCGGGGCTGGAAATCGGCAAAGTGACCGGTGGCTGGCGTGATTTAACCCTCGATAATGTTCGCTACGAACAGCCCGGCGTGGCGGTGACCGCCGGTCAGTTTCACCTCAGCGTCAGGTTGCGCTGCCTGTGGGACAGCAGCCTGTGCGTAAACGACATCGCGCTGCGCGATATTTACGTCGCCGTCGATACCAAGAAGATGCCGCCCTCAGCGCCGGTCGAGGAAGAGGACAGCGGGCCGCTGAATCTCTCCACTCCTTATCCGATCACCCTCAGCCGCGTCGCGCTGCATAACGTCAACGTCAAAATCGATGATACCGCGGTCTCCGTACGCGACTTTTCCACCGGCCTGAACTGGCAGGAGAAAAATCTGACCCTGACGCCGACCTCGCTGCAGGGGCTGCTGATCGCCCTGCCTAAGGTGGCGAAAGTGGCGCAGGAGCAGGTGGTTGAGCCGAAAATTGACAACCCGCAGCCGCAGGAAAAACCGCTCGGCGAGACGATGACCGACCTCTTCTCGCAGCCGGTGCTGCCGGCAATGACCGATGTCCATCTGCCGCTGAACCTCAATATTCAGGCGTTCCGCGGCGAGCAGCTGCGCCTGACCGGCGATACCGATATCACCGTGTATAACCTGCTGCTGAAAGTCAGCAGTATCGACGGCCAGATGAAGCTCGACGCCCTTGATATCGACTCCGATCAGGGCAAGGTTAGCGCCTCGGGCAGCGCGCAGCTGCAGGATAACTGGCCGGTGGACATTACCCTCGCCGGAACCCTGAACGTCGACCCGATGAAAGGGGAGAAGGTGCAGCTGAAGGTGGGCGGCGAAGTGCGTAAAACGCTCAAAGTCGGAGTGGACTTAAGCGGGCCGGTCGCGGCCACGCTGCGCGCGGATGCGCAGCTGGCGGAGGCCGGGCTGCCGCTCAATATGGAGCTGAAGAGTAAGCAGCTCGCCTGGCCGTTCAGCGGCGAAAAGCAGTTTCAGGCCGACGATGTCCAGCTGAAGTTCAGCGGCAAAATGACCGACTATGCGCTGGCCTTCTCCACCGCGGTGAAAGGTCAATCGCTGCCGCCGGCGAAAATCGCCCTCAACGCCAAAGGCAATGAACGGCAGATCAATCTCGACAAGCTGACGGTCAATGCCCTGGAAGGGAAAACCGAGCTGAAGGCGCTGCTCGACTGGCAGCAGGCGATCAGCTGGCGCGGCGAGCTGACCCTCGACGGCATCAACACCGCCAAAGAGGTGCCGGACTGGCCGTCGAAGCTTAACGGCCGGATCAAGACCCAGGGCAGCCTGTACGGCGGCAGCTGGCAGATGTCGGTGCCGGAGCTGAAAATTACCGGCAACGTGAAGCAGAACAAAGTGGATGTGGCGGGCTCGCTGCAGGGTAACAGCTATCTGCAGTGGAAAATCCCGGGACTGCATCTGGCGTTGGGCCCGAACAGCGCTGATATCAAAGGCGAGCTGGGGGTGAAGGATCTTAATCTCGACGCCACCATCGATGCGCCGCACCTGGATAATGCGCTGCCGGGGCTCGGCGGGACGGCGAAGGGCTTGGTAAAAGTGCGCGGCACTGTCGATGCGCCGCAGCTGCTGGCCGATATCACCGCCCGGGCGCTGCGCTGGCAGGAGCTGACCATCGCCCAGGTCAACGTCAAAGGGGATGTGAAATCCACCGATCAGATTGGCGGTAACCTGGACGTGCGGGTGGATCGCATCAGCCAGCCGGGGGTCAATATCAGCCAGGTGCAGCTCAATGCCAAAGGTACAGAGAAACAGCATGAGCTGCGGCTGCGCGTACAGGGCGATCCGGTTTCCGGCCAGCTGACGCTGGCAGGCAGCTTCGATCGTCAGGCCGAACGCTGGAAGGGCTCGCTGAGCGATACCCGCTTCCAGACGCCGGTGGGGCCGGTAGCGCTGACGCGCAGCATTGCGCTGGACTATCGCAATCTGGAGCAGAAAATCAGCATCGGGCCACACTGCTGGACCAACCCGAACGCCGAGCTCTGCGTGCCTGAAACCATTGACGCGGGCGCCAGCGGACGGGCGCGGGTGAATCTCAACCGCTTCGATCTGGCGATGCTCAAGCCGTTTATGCCGGAGGCGACCCAGGCCAGCGGCGTGTTTACTGGTAATGCCGATGTGAGCTGGGACACCACCAAAGAGGGACTGCCGCAGGGCAAAGTGACCCTCAGCGGGCGCAACGTCAAGGTGACCCAGGTCGTCAACGACGCGCCGTTGCCGGTGGCGTTCGATACGCTTAACCTCAGCGCCGACCTGCACAACAATCGCGCCGAGCTGGGCTGGCTTATCCGCCTGACCAACAATGGTCAACTGGATGGGCAGGTGCAGGTTACCGACCCGCAGGGGCGGCGTAATCTCGGCGGCAATGTCAATATCAGCAACTTCTCGCTGGTGATGATCAACCCGATTTTCGCTCGTGGTGAAAAGGCAGAGGGAAGGCTCAACGCCCGTCTGCGTCTGGGCGGTAATGTGAAAAGTCCGCAGCTGTTCGGCCAGATGCAGCTGAGCGGGGTGGATATCGACGGCAACTTTATGCCGTTTGATATGCAGCCGAGCCAGCTGGCGATGAACTTCAACGGCACGCGCTCGACCCTGCAGGGGACGGTGAACACCCGCCAGGGGCAAATCGCCCTCAGCGGTAATGCCGACTGGACGCAGATCGATAACTGGCGGGCGCAAATTGCGGCGAAAGGCAGCCGGGTGCGGATCACGGTGCCGCCGATGGTGCGTCTCGATGTATCGCCGGATGTGGTGTTTACCGCCACGCCAAGCCTGTTCAATCTCGACGGCAAAGTGGATGTGCCCTGGGCGCGGATCGTGGTCAACGAGGTGCCGGAGAGCGCGGTCGGCGTCTCCTCTGATGAAGTGATGCTGGATAAAAACCTCAAGCCGATTAAGCAGCAGAGCGCCAGCATCCCGATCAACAGCAACCTGACCATTCACGTCGGCAACAACGTTCGTCTGGAAGCCTTCGGCCTGAAAGCGCGTCTGACCGGTGATTTGAAAGTGGCGCAGGACAAGCAGGGGCTGGGCCTCAACGGGCAGATTAATATTCCGGACGGCCGTTTCCACGCCTATGGTCAGGACTTGATTGTCCGCAAAGGGGAGCTGCTGTTCTCCGGTCCGCCGGATCAGCCGTTGCTGAATATCGAAGCGATTCGTAACCCGGATGCCACCGAAGACGATGTGATCGCCGGCGTTCGCGTCACCGGCTCCGCCGATCAGCCGAAAGCGGAGATCTTCTCTGATCCGGTTATGTCCCAGCAGGAAGCGCTGTCTTATCTGCTGCGCGGCCAGGGTTTGAGTAGTGGTCAGAGCGATAGCGCCGCGATGACCTCAATGCTTATTGGTATGGGGGTTGCACAAAGTGGTCAGGTTGTGGGTAAAATCGGCGAGACGTTTGGCGTAAGCAACTTGGCGTTGGACACCGAAGGGGTAGGCGATTCTTCCCAGGTGGTGGTCAGCGGCTATGTACTGCCGGGTCTGCAGGTAAAATACGGGGTCGGTATCTTCGATTCCCTGGCGACGCTGACTTTACGTTATCGCCTGATGCCTAAGCTATATGTGGAAGCGGTGTCTGGCATCGACCAGGCGCTCGATTTGCTCTATCAGTTTGAGTTTTAGCAATGCGAATATTTGTTTACGGCAGTTTACGACGCAAACAAGGCAACAGCCACTGGATGACCAACGCCCAGTGGCTGGGCGCTCATAGTGTCGACGATTATCAGCTGTACAGCCTGGGCCACTATCCAGGCGCGGTGCCCGGCGAAGGCACAGTACATGGTGAAGTTTATCGTATTGATGCATCGACGCTGGCCGAACTGGATGCGCTGCGCACCAAGGGGGGCGAGTATGCGCGCCACCTGATTCAGACGCCTTACGGCAGCGCATGGATGTATGTCTATCAACGTTCCGTTGAGGGTTGTACGTTGATAGCGAACGGCAACTGGTTGGATCGCGACCAGTATTAACCACGACAGCGCCACCTTCGGGTGGCGTTGTTTTTTATTACTTCAGTTCCCATGGCGTCATTCTGGCGCCCTGACGTCTGGCATAACGTAATATGGCCTGATGTACCTTCACTCTACCGGCCACCCGACGTGACAGGGGATGGGCAATCATACGGACAAACTCCATCACTATTAACAGCAGGTTAATCGGGAGCAGGGTGCCTGTCAGCCTGGTAAGCATTTCACGATAAAATGGCCAACTGCCCAGATTAAGCATGGGGTCGTGCAGTTTGATGGTGAGCGTAAAAAACATCATTATGAGTACGAGGCCGTACGCGATTTTATAAATTGATGCCATCTGCTGATTGCCGGGATGAAAGGGGCTATTTTTTAAATAAACACTGCCATCACTGACATTGTATAACGCCTGAAGATCATCGTATCCATGCCGGCGTGCGGCGATAACCCAGTCCCCATCGGCAAGAAATGGCGGGCGACAACGATTATTCAGGGCATCGCTCAGCCAGGTCAAGCGCGCTGAAAAAAACGAGTGACGAGTCGCCAGCTGAAAACAGGCGCCTTCTTTGATAAAATAAGGCCTTACCCTCGTAGCGATCCATATTTGATAATAACTATTCAGAATCACGCCTTCTTCAAGCGCAAATTCTTTTGGCAGCGCTATCTCGTTGTTGGCCGATGGTGGATGCCTTTCAGAAGTAGCGGGTAGAATTTCCAGACGCTGACAGAATGAAATATCGCCTTGCTTCGTTCGCTGCATTTTCGCATTGAGAACACGTAACCTGAGTGAGAAATTGCAAGAGCAAAAAGAGAAGATGCCGAAGGGATTCACCAACATTGTGATAAAACATAATAATAAAAAAATATCCAACCATGGAGCACAAGCGAGAATGATCAAGCAAACAAAAAAGACCAAGCCGACAGGTCGAAGAAGCTTTTTAATACTCAGCGGCTGCCGGGAAGGTTCGAGCAAAATGTGGCCATCGCTTAACCAGTGGATCCAGTAACTGCCATCCTTTAGGCGGCAAGTGCCGATATGTAGCGGCTGGCCGAGCCTCAGACGGTCAAAAAGCGAGGGGTCTTTAAAATGGCGTTTATCGGTATAAAAGGCATGCTCGCCTGCAATGAGGCGTAAATAGCTTTGCTCTTCCGAGGCGGCAGTGGTGAAGCCGGTAAAATTCACGGTGAAATAATGGGTCTGTTTCACAAGGTTCCTTCCTTGATGAAATGATGGTGTTTTACGTATCACGCGTTGCCGACCCACTCCTTACCAGAGCGGGAGATGATCCTTCGCCAGCCACATCGCGGAAGCCAACGTCGTCAGCGCGAGGAATAATAATCGTCGTGTTGGGGTGCTGAACATTACATGATCTCCTCGAGCGCGGTATGGCGGGCCGCTCCCTGCAGGTAGTGCCGCATCGCCGAGCGCATCTTCATCCAGTCAGCCACCCGGTGTGACAATAACCAGGCCGTCGGGCCAATCAGCTCCAGTACCGCCAGGATCCCGCCGAAACTGAGTAATAATAGGGACAGCATGTCCAGTGAATCCTGAATTAACCACCCAAATCCCCTGACTGGTTTGTATGGGTTATTTAGCGACATGCCGAGTATGAGGAGGTACATCACCAGCACCATGCCATAAAACAGGTTATAGACTAGCGACATTTGCCGGTCACCGGGATAACAGGGATGATTTTTCAGAAAAGCGCCCCCGTCGCTGACGTTGTATAACGCCTGGACGTCGTTATCTTTCCGTTGGTAGACGGCGACTATCCGATCGCCGATAGCGAGAAAGGGCGGTTGACGGCGGTAAAAAAAGGGATGCAGGCCGAAGTTGGCGAAGCCGTTCTGCCAGAAGAAGGCCAGCGGCGCCGTGTCGCATTGTATCCCAACGCCATGGTATTCCCGCGTTGGGTTCCCCGCGAACCACTTCTTAAAAATGATATTGCTAATTTTTCCCGTCCGGACGGCATAGCGTTCCGGCAGGGCTTGCGTAAAAGGCTTCGCCGACTGGCGGAGGGTTTGCGCCGTAGTCGGTAGCGGCTGGCAAAAGGAAAAGTCGCGGCGGCGGGCCTGCGCCATCTTCGCCAACAGATCGCGCATGGCGGGGTGCATTTTTAGCGCCCGGTGGAACAGTAGCTCGCAGAGCCCGGTTAACAGTGCGATGAAGGCCATTATCGCGATAATGCCGAAGCCGAACCTTCCCCATTCTGAGGTGCTCATCATGAGCGGGATAAGAGCGACGATGAGCGTCAGCAGGCTGATAATCAGCAGCGGCCGGGCCCAGCGCTTTACCCGTTGACTGGGCTCAAGGAGCGTTTCGCCATCGCTGAGCCAGTGGATCCAGTAACTGCCGTTGTCCAGGCGGCGGACGCCAAGGTGCAGAGGCTGATTGATCGTCAGGCGGTCAAAAAGCGAGGGGTCGTTAAAATAGCGTTTATCGGTATAAAAGACATGGTCGCCGGCGATAAGACGCAGATACCCCTGTTTTTCACAGGCGGCGGTCGTGAAGCCAGAAAAGTTAAGGGTGAAATAGCGAACGCTTTTCACGGGACACCCTCCATGGTGTTATCGCGGCTATCCGTGCCGCAATCAGGCAGGGGATGACCCTGCCTGAGACAGAATTACTTCTGCTTAGCGCGCTCGAAAGAGGCAACGATTTCGGCTTTCGCCGCTTCCGCGTTGTCCCAACCGTCGACTTTAACCCACTTGCCTTTTTCCAGATCTTTGTAGTGCTCAAAGAAATGAGTGATCTGGGCTTTCAGCAGTTCCGGCAGGTCGTTCACATCGTTGATGTGATCGTATTCTTTGCTCAGCTTGGTGTGCGGTACGGCAACCAGTTTCGCATCTTCACCAGATTCGTCGGTCATCTTCAGAACGCCAACCGGACGGCAGCGGATCACGGAGCCCGGCTGCAGCGGGTACGGAGTCGGGACCAGCACGTCAACCGGGTCGCCGTCCAGGGACAGGGTGTGGTTGATGTAGCCGTAGTTGCACGGATAGAACATTGCCGTGGACATGAAACGGTCAACGAACAGTGCACCGCTCTCTTTGTCGACTTCGTATTTGATAGGATCTGCGTTCGCCGGGATTTCGATCACGACGTAGATGTCTTCCGGCAGATCTTTGCCCGCAGGTACGTTGAGTAAGCTCATGTCTGTTTCCTTTAAAATGTATGGCAAACAAGTGCTCGGTATTATAGCCAACTCACATCGAAAGTCTTCGCTTCTTTTTCCCGATATCGCCGCAGAGTGCTCCGAATTTTTCGCGTAATAATGACATGAAAATCCATAAACATAGCCACATCATGAATAAATTTATGTAACCGTTTTCATTGCATGTGATTGATTTATCATACTGCTTAAAAAAACGTCATAAACCGCAACAGCCGCGCTCCCTGTGAAGCCTTATCGGCTCTCCGCTGGGCAGTAGGGCCGACATTAACATCTCATTTACTTTTTTGAAGTGTGATGTAACGCATTCAGTTACATCACCGATTGTCTATAGTTTGTCCGCAGGTGAGACTTTAACCAACAATAACCCTACGAGGATACCCTTATGTGGAAGCGCTTACTTCTTGTCACAGCAGTTTCCGCAGCTATGTCGTCTATGGCGATAGCTGCCCCGCTAACCGTAGGTTTTTCGCAGGTCGGTTCTGAATCCGGCTGGCGTGCGGCGGAAACCAGCGTCGCGAAAGAGGAGGCCGCCAAGCGCGGTATCACCCTGAAGATCGCTGATGGTCAGCAAAAACAGGAAAACCAGATCAAAGCAGTGCGTTCCTTTATTGCTCAAGGGGTCGACGCGATCTTCATTGCGCCGGTGGTGGCCACCGGCTGGGAACCGGTGCTGAAAGAGGCGAAAGAGGCCAAGATCCCGGTTTTCCTCCTCGACCGTTCCATTGATGTTAAAGATAAAGATCTCTACATGACCACCGTGACCGCCAACAACGTGCTGGAAGGCCAGCTGATTGGCGACTGGCTGGTGAAAACCGTCGACGGTAAGCCGTGTAACGTCGTTGAACTGCAGGGCACCGTTGGGGCCAGCGTGGCCATCGATCGTAAGAAAGGCTTCGCCGACGCGATTGCCAAAGCGTCGAATATCAAAATTATCCGCTCCCAGTCCGGCGACTTCACCCGCAGTAAAGGGAAAGAGGTCATGGAGAGCTTTATCAAAGCTGAGAATAACGGCAAAAACATCTGCATGGTGTTCGCTCATAACGACGATATGGCCATCGGCGCTATCCAGGCCATTAAAGAAGCTGGCCTGAAGCCGGGCAAAGATATTCTGACCGGCTCCATCGACGGCGTGCCGGATATCTATAAAGCGATGATCGCCGGAGAAGCCAACGCCAGCGTCGAGCTGACGCCAAATATGGCCGGCCCGGCGTTCGATGCGCTGGAGAAATACAAAAAAGACGGCACCCTGCCGGAGAAGCTGACCATTACCAAATCGACGCTGTACCTGCCGGATACGGCGAAAGAAGAGTTAGAGAAGAAGAAAAATATGGGCTACTGAGTGGGGAGCCCCTCATTCCATCCCTCCCCCCGGTGGGAGAGGGTAAAAAGCAGCGTTCCAGAAACCCCGGGAAGCCCAGCGCGACCCGGGGTAACCTGACATCATTTGAAGGTGACATCGATTATGAGCGCCGAGGCACACCAGGAGATCCTTCGCACCGAAGGACTTAGTAAATTCTTCCCCGGCGTTAAGGCGCTGGATAACGTCAACTTTAGCCTGCGGCGCGGCGAAATCATGGCCCTGTTGGGCGAAAACGGCGCCGGAAAATCGACGCTGATCAAAGCGCTCACCGGCGTTTACCATGCCGATCGCGGCACTATCTGGCTGGAAGGCCAGGCTATTTCGCCCAAAAATACCGCCCATGCCCAGCAGCTGGGGATCGGCACCGTCTACCAGGAAGTGAACCTGCTGCCCAATATGTCGGTGGCGGATAACCTGTTCATCGGCCGTGAACCGCGGCGGTTTGGTCTGCTGCGACGTAAAGAGATGGAGGCCAGAGCGACGGCGCTGATGGCCTCCTACGGCTTTTCCCTCGACGTGCGCGAGCCGCTGAACCGCTTTTCGGTGGCGATGCAGCAGATCGTCGCTATCTGTCGGGCCATCGACCTGTCGGCCAAGGTGCTGATCCTCGACGAGCCCACCGCCAGCCTCGATACCCAGGAGGTGGAGATGCTGTTCACCCTGATGCGCCAGCTCAGGGATAACGGCGTCAGCCTGATCTTCGTCACCCATTTTCTCGACCAGGTCTATGCGGTCAGCGACCGCATCACCGTGCTGCGTAACGGCACATTTGTGGGCTGCCGTGAGACCCGCGAGCTGCCGCAGATTGAGCTGGTGAAAATGATGCTGGGTCGCGAACTGGACCACAATGCCCTGCAGCGGGCGGGCCGTACCCTGCTGAGCGATAAACCGGTAGCGGCGTTTGAAGGCTACGGTAAAAAAGGAACCATCGCCCCGTTCGACCTGCAGGTCCGCCCGGGCGAAATTGTAGGCCTCGCCGGCCTGCTGGGTTCCGGACGCACGGAAACCGCCGAGGTGATCTTCGGCATTAAAACGGCGGACAGCGGGAAGGCGTGGATCAAAGGCAAACCGCAGACCTTGCGCTCCCCGCATCAGGCGTCCTGCCTCGGGATCGGCTTCTGTCCGGAGGATCGTAAAACCGACGGCATTATCGCCGCTGCCTCGGTGCGGGAAAATATCGTTCTCGCCCTGCAGGCGCAGCGCGGCTGGCTGCGGCCGATCCCCCGCCGGGAGCAGAATGAGATCGCCGAGCGCTTTATTCGCCAGCTGGGGATCCGTACCCCGAGCGCCGAGCAGCCGATCGAGTTTCTCTCCGGCGGCAACCAGCAGAAGGTGCTGCTCTCCCGCTGGCTGCTGACCAAACCGCAGTTCCTGATCCTCGATGAGCCGACCCGCGGCATCGACGTCGGCGCCCATGCGGAAATTATTCGCCTGATTGAAACCCTCTGCGCCGATGGCCTGGCGCTGCTGGTTATCTCTTCTGAACTGGAGGAGCTGGTGGGTTACGCCGATCGGGTCATTATCCTGCGCGATCGCCGACAAGTGGCGGAGATCCCGCTCGCCGAGCTCTCTGTTCCGGCGATCATGAACGCTATTGCGGCATAAGGAGTAACCCATGATGCCTCGATCTCTTTCGCAAACCGGCCCGGAGAAGCGACGCTTCACCTGGCCGAAGGGCACCCCGCAGATTATTGCCCTGCTGCTGGTTCTGCTGGTAGACAGCCTGGTGGCGCCCCATTTTTATCAGGTGGTGCTCCAGGATGGCCGCCTGTTTGGCAGCCCGATCGATATTCTCAACCGCGCCGCGCCGGTGGCGCTGCTGGCGATTGGCATGACGCTGGTGATCGCCACCGGCGGCATCGACCTGTCGGTAGGGGCGGTGATGGCGATTGCCGGCGCGACAGCCGCCTCGATGACCGTCGCCGGGCACAGCCTGCCGGTGGTGCTGTTGGCCGCGCTGGCCGCGGGCGCGCTGGCCGGATTGTGGAACGGCATCCTCGTGGCGGTCCTTAAGATCCAGCCCTTTGTGGCGACGCTGATCCTGATGGTGGCCGGGCGCGGGGTGGCGCAGTTGATCACCGCCGGGCAGATCGTCACCTTTGATTCCCCGGCCCTGGCGTGGCTCGGCAGCGGATCGTTTCTGCTGTTTCCGACGCCGGTGATCGTCGCCGCCGCTACGCTGCTGCTGTTCTGGCTGTTTACCCGTAAAACGGCGCTGGGCATGTTTATTGAGGCGGTAGGGATCAACATCCGCGCGGCGAAAAACGCCGGCGTCAATACCCGCATCGTGGTGATGCTGGCCTATGTCCTGAGCGGCGTCTGCGCGGCGATCGCCGGGATCATCGTGGCGGCGGACATCCGCGGCGCGGATGCCAATAACGCCGGGCTATGGCTTGAGCTGGACGCCATTCTGGCGGTGGTCATCGGCGGCGCCTCGCTGATGGGCGGGCGCTTTAACCTGCTGCTCTCGGTGGTGGGGGCGCTGATTATCCAGGGAATGAACACCGGGATTTTGCTCTCCGGCTTCCCGCCGGAGCTCAACCAGGTGGTGAAAGCGGTGGTGGTGCTGTGCGTACTGATTGTCCAGTCGCCGCGCTTTATCGGTTTACTGAAAGGGGTACGCGGCCATGATAAAACGTAATTTACCATTGATGATCACCCTTGCGGTGTTTGTGTTGGGCTACCTCTACTGCCTGACTCAGTTCCCCGGTTTTGCCTCAACGCGGGTGATCTGCAATATCCTGACGGATAATGCCTTCCTCGGGATCATCGCCGTGGGCATGACCTTCGTGATCCTCTCCGGCGGGATCGATCTGTCGGTGGGGTCGGTGATCGCCTTTACCGGCGTCTTCCTCGCCAAAGCAATTGGCTTTTGGGGAATCTCGCCGCTGGTGGCCTTTCCGCTAGTGCTGGTGATGGGCTGCGCCTTCGGCGCGTTTATGGGGCTGCTGATTGACGCCCTGAAGATCCCGGCCTTTATCATCACCCTCGCCGGCATGTTCTTCCTGCGCGGCGTGAGCTATCTGGTGTCAGAGGAGTCGATTCCGATTAACCACCCAGTGTACGACACCCTGTCCGGGCTGGCATGGACCATTCCCGGCGGCGGTCGTCTCAGCGCCATGGGACTGCTGATGCTGCTGGTGGTGGTGGCCGGTATTTTTGTCGCCCATCGCACCCGCTTTGGCAACCAGGTGTATGCCATCGGCGGCAACGCCATGTCGGCGAATCTGATGGGGATTTCGACTCGCAGCGCCACGATCCGTATCTATATGCTCTCCACCGGACTGGCGACGCTGGCCGGGATCGTCTTTTCCATTTATACCCAGGCGGGCTATGCGCTGGCGGGCGTCGGCGTCGAGCTGGATGCGATTGCCTCGGTGGTGATCGGCGGTACGCTGCTAAGCGGTGGCGTCGGTACCGTGCTGGGAACGCTGTTCGGGGTGGCGATCCAGGGGCTGATTCAGACCTACATCAACTTCGACGGCACCCTCAGCTCATGGTGGACGAAAATCGCCATCGGCATTTTGCTGTTTATCTTTATCGCGCTGCAGCGTGGGCTGACCGTGCTGTGGGAAAATCGGCAGAATGCGGCGGTGACGCGGGTGAGCGGGGCGGGGAGTCGCTAAGAAATGCTCCTCCCGCAGGCGCGGGAGGAGCGGGCAGGGCGCTTAGGCGTCCGGGAACGCTTTAATAAAGTTCTCGACGTCTTCTACCATGTGGTTGTTGCCGACGAAGAAGGAGCGACGCTGATGCAGGCTTTCCGGGATAATATCCAGAATACGCTCTTTACCGTCGCTGGCCTTACCGCCCGCCTGTTCGGCGAGGAAGGCCATCGGGTTGCATTCATACAGTAGGCGCAGCTTGCCTTCCGGGTGGCTGGCGGTGCTCGGATAGAGATAGATGCCGCCTTTCAGCAGGTTGCGGTGGAAGTCCGCCACCAGCGAGCCGATATAGCGAGAGGTATAAGGACGCTGAGTCGCTTTGTCCTCTTCCTGACAGTACTTAATGTACTTCTTCACGCCCTGCGGGAATTTGATGTAGTTGCCTTCGTTGATGGAGTAGGTATTGCCCTTCTCCGGGAAGCGCATACGCTCCTGGCATAGACAGAAGACGCCAAGGGACGGGTCGTAGGTGAAGGCATGAACGCCGCAGCCGGTGGTATACACCAGCATCGTCGACGATCCGTAGACCACATAGCCCGCGGCCACCTGCTTGTTGCCCGGCTGCAGGAAGTCTTCTTCTGTCACCGGCGTGCCGACAGGCGTCACGCGACGGTAGATAGAGAAGATCGTACCGACAGAGACGTTAACGTCGATGTTAGAGGAGCCATCCAGAGGGTCCATCAGCACCACGTATTTGGCGTGTTCACACCCTTCGAAGACGACAATCTCATCTTCTTCTTCAGAGGCGATCCCGGCAACAATATCGCGTGCTCGCAGTGCGGCTTTTAATTTTTCATTAGCGAACAGATCGAGTTTTTGCTGAACCTCGCCCTGAACGTTTTCAGCACCGCTGGCACCCAGGATATCGACCAGACCGGCCTTGTTGATATCGCGGTGGATGATCTTGGCGCCCAACTTTATTGCTGACAACAAAGCAGTCAGCTCACCGGTGGCGTGGGAGAACTCGTGCTGCTTTTCAACAATAAACTCACCTAACGTTTTCATAACTCGTTCCCTGCATTTTTATGTTGAGTAAAACGAACGCAACAATCTTAACAAAGAATCAAAAAAGTGCGCACAGGTGAATCGCGCCAGCAAAATACAGATTCGCCTGAAATGCATTTCGCCAGGGCCCGGGATATGGGTAAAATGTGCCCCGGATAAGAAAAGGAAATGACGAATGCGCATTCATATTTTAGGAATCTGTGGCACGTTTATGGGGGGGCTGGCCATGCTGGCGCGCTCCCTCGGTCATGAGGTAACGGGGTCGGATGCTAACGTCTATCCGCCGATGAGCACCCTGCTGGAAAACCAGGGGATTGATTTAATTCAGGGCTATGACCCCAGCCAGCTGGAGCCCCGGCCGGACCTGGTGATCATCGGTAACGCCATGACTCGCGGCAACCCGTGCGTTGAAGCGGTGCTGGAAAATAATATTCCCTATATGTCCGGCCCGCAGTGGCTACACGACTTCGTGCTGCGCGATCGCTGGGTGCTGGCCGTCGCCGGGACCCACGGCAAAACCACCACTGCCGGCATGGCGACCTGGATCCTTGAAGCCTGCGGCTATAAACCGGGGTTCGTGATTGGCGGCGTTCCGGGCAATTTCGACGTCTCCGCGCGCCTGGGCGACAGCCCGTTCTTCGTCATTGAAGCCGACGAATATGACTGCGCCTTCTTCGACAAGCGCTCCAAGTTTGTTCACTACTGCCCGCGGACGCTGATCCTCAACAACCTTGAGTTCGACCACGCGGACATCTTTGATGACCTGAAGGCGATTCAGAAACAATTCCACCATCTGGTGCGCATCGTGCCGGGCAAAGGCAAAATTATCCTGCCGGAGAACGACATCAACCTGAAGCAGGTGATGGCGATGGGCTGCTGGAGCGAGCAGGAGCTGGTGGGCGAGCAGGGCCACTGGCAGGCGAAAAAACTGAACGCCGACGCCTCGCAGTGGGAAGTCTTACTCGACGGCGAAAAGGTCGGCGAAGTGAAGTGGGCGCTGGTCGGCGAGCATAATATGCATAACGGCCTGATGGCGATTGCCGCGGCGCGTCACGTCGGCGTGCTGCCGGCGGATGCCGCGAACGCGCTGGGCAGCTTTATCAACGCCCGCCGTCGCCTGGAGCTGCGGGGCGAAGCCAACGGCGTCACCGTGTATGACGATTTCGCCCATCATCCGACGGCAATCCTCGCCACGCTGCAGGCGCTGCGCGGTAAAGTAGGCGGTACCGCGCGCATTCTCGCCGTGCTGGAGCCGCGCTCTAACACCATGAAAATGGGCGTCTGCAAGGACGATCTGGCGCCGTCTCTCGGCCGCGCCGATGAAGTGTTCCTCCTGCAGCCGCAGCATATTCCGTGGCAGGTGGCGGAAGTGGCGGAAGCCTGCGTCCAGCCGGCCCACTGGAGCGCCGACGTCGATACCCTGGCGGAGATGGTGGTCAAAACCGCCCACCCGGGCGACCATATCCTGGTGATGAGCAACGGCGGCTTCGGCGGTATTCATCAGAAGCTGCTGGATAAGCTGGCGCAAAAAGCGGCCGCGGCTGAATAAGCGCGTACGCCTCCGGTAACTGCCCTCCGCGTGAGGGCAGTTTTATTTTAGCTACCAGGAATTGTGTGATGCTGACCTGCGAAAGCGTACGTTCTACCGACTCGCCCCATTTCGCCATGCTGGACGCGCTTTACGCGCGCGCCTTTCCGTGGCACGAGCAGCGCGAAAGCGAGGCCAAACGTCAGGCGCTGAGCCACCCGCGCTACGCGCTGGAAGCATGGTTCGATGAAGGCGTCTTTGTCGGCCTCAGCGGCTGCTGGCAGTTTGCCGGCTACGGTTATATCGAACATCTGGCGATCGACGACACGCTGCGCTCCCGCGGCTATGGTAAACAGCTGCTGGCGCAGATCCTGACGCGCGCCCCGCTGACCATTCTGGAAATCGATCCGCTAACCACGGCCATCGCCCATAAACGGCTGCGCTTTTATCAGTCGATGGGGTTCCATGCTAATCCCTGGGCGCATCATCACCCGAGCTATCATCAGGGCATTGCGGATCATGAGCTGCTGGTGCTGAGCTACCCGCAGCCGATCGATGAGCGGCAGTATCAGCAGTTTGCCCGGGATCTCGGGCACGAGGTGATGGGGCGGGAGTAGCCCGGCTCGGCGTACCGCTCCGGGCATTCGACTGGCGGCGCTGTTACTCTTTGGCGATCGGCGTCTCGTTCTCCGCGACTTTGTTATCGCCCTGAATCTTAGCGATTTTCTGCTCAACGGCGGCTACCTGGGCGCTGTCGTGCAGCAGGGTGTAGGTTAGATCAAACTGCGCGCTGGCGCCCGGCTGCAGCTGCTTCACGCGTTTTTGTTCGCGTTCAATGGTGACTGGATAGGCGTAGCTGGTCCCCGGTTCGATACCGGTGACATAGCCCTGCTTGACGGTATCGGTGTTTTTCCATAGCGTCAGGACCGGCAGCTGACGGGTATCAAACTGAATAGAGGCCCCTTTATCGCCCGCTTTGTTGACCACCGCGGCCAGGGTCTGGTGATTTTCATCGGCCAGCGGCTGAATATTAAATACCATCTCGTCAAAATCTTTGGTCGGTCCCTGATAGGTTTGCCAGGTTTTTAACCCACTCTTAGCGTAATCATTGAACGGGCTGATGCTGGAGATCGGGGCGAGGAAACGCGCGCCTTCTTCGAGGATCGGGGTGCCGAAGTTGCTGTGGTAGATGATCTGATAATCATGCGGATAGTCGGCATGGTTGGTTAAGACGTCATGTAAGCTGAAGCTGTTGCTGCCCGGGACGTAGCGCAGTTCGGTCAGGGTCTGCAGATCGGCTTTTTTAAAGGTGCTCTCTTTCACCAGCCCGCGGATGCGGATTTCATACGGCGCGCTGTCGGCCACCTCCACCTCCACCAGAGAGGCCGGAGTGTTGCCCGCCTTGCCGTGTAGGGTATAAATTTGCCCGTCCGCGGTCACCGGATGGCCGGTCCATTCATAGCCGCAGCGGACCATCATCTCGTTGAATCCTTCCAGCCAGCCGAGGCCATTGCGGCTTTCCAGGTTGATAAACGCCGGGTTGACGACCTCTTTAACCGGCGAATCCCAGCCCATCCGGCTGCCGAAACCCTCAATACGCAGTAAGTTCATGCCGCGTGTCGGGCTCAAGGTAATGGTCAGGCCGTCTTTACTGTGAATGGTAAGGATTTTGCTGCCTTCCTGCTTACCGCCGTGCAGGACTTTCTGCTCAATGCTGAACGCATGATCTTTCACCTTCAGCTGATCGCTGTTGATCTGCCAGTTTCCTTTATCCATCCCCTCTTCAGCGTTCGTCAGCACCCATGTTTTTGCCGCGGCCGAGCCGGAAACCAGCAGGGCGATCGTCGTCAGAACCAATGTCTTTTTCATTTTTATTCCCTTTTTGCTGAATCGATTGTGTCATTGACGTGTGAAATCTACCGGCATGGGGGTGATTAAAATGTGAAGCGCCTCACCTGGTGAGAAAGTGGCCGTTTTTATGATGTTAAATGAGATGAAAGTCGTATTATTTTGCTGAGTAATACGTATTTATCACCAGGATATGTGATCTATATTGTTTTTAGCTTTAACGATTCAGCTTGATAAGTCAGGCTATAAACAAACGCATCGTTGTGCGGATGAGGGGACTCAGGCGATGCGACGGGAATCCCCCTGCTGGCGCAAGCCTTAGAGCTGGGGTGAAGGTAGGCCGGATAAGGCGTAGCCGCCATCCGGCATAACGACGGGAACGGGGTTTGGTACAGCTTGCCCGGCGGCGCTGCGCTTGCGCCGGCCTACGGTGTGAGTAACCGTTTGATATAGGGAACCGTAGCCCGGATAAGGCGCAGCGCGCCGCCATCCGGGAGACTATTGCGGGCAAAAACAGGGGGACTTAGCCTTCGTTTTCCGCCAGTTCACGCAGATACTGGAAGATCAGGCGCGCCGATTTCGGCGGCTTGTTGCCTTCTTTCTCTTTCTTCGCATTGCGGATCAGCGAACGCAGCTGCTGACGGTCAGCATCTGGCCACAGGTTCAGCACTTCAGCGACGGCGTCATCCCCGTCGTCAATCAGTCGGTCGCGGATCTGCTCCAGCTTGTGGAACAGCGCAACCTGCTGGTTGTGACGGTTTTTCAGCTTGTCCAGCGCCTGACGAATCGGATCGACATCGCGGTTGCGCAGCATCTTGCCGATAAGCTGTAGCTGGCGGCGGCGACCCTCTTTTTTGATTCGCTGGGCGAGTTCGATGGCGTCGCGCAGGTCGGTATCCAGCGGAATTTTATCCAGCGCGTTTTTCCCCAGGTCAACGAGTTCCGCGCCAAGACGCTTCAGTTCTTCCGCGTCGCGCTTAATTTCACTCTTACTGACCCAGATGATTTCATCATCTTCATCTTCAACGTCATCACCGGGCACGTCGTCGAGCCAGTCTTCGGGCTGCTTTGTCATCTCAGGCTCCTTAAAAAAAGAGGCTAATGTTACCAGTTAAGGCGCGCACTGAAAAACGGTTCTCTGTTAGACTTCAGTTAACTCCTTCTTACATTATGGCATTAGCAATGAAAGTCATCTCTCAAGTTGCACAGCAGCGTAAGACGCTGGAAGAAGCCGTTACCACGGCACTGGAACTGGCGGCAGGTAAATCTGATGGTGCGGAAGTTTCCGTCAGCAAAACCACGGGCATCGGCGTCAGCACCCGCTATGGCGAAGTGGAGAATGTAGAATTCAACAGCGATGGGGCATTAGGCATCACGGTTTACCATCAGAACCGCAAGGGCAGCGCCTCCTCCACCGATCTTAGCCCGGACGCTATCGCCCGCACCGTGCAGGCGGCGCTGGATATCGCCCGCTATACCTCCCCGGACCCGTTTGCCGGCGTAGCCGATAAAGATCTGCTGGCCTTTGACGCCCCGGATCTGGACCTGTTCCACCCGGCGGAGGTCTCCCCGGACGACGCTATCGAACTGGCCGCCCGCGCGGAGCAAGCGGCCCTGAAGGCCGATAAACGCATCACCAACACCGAAGGCGGCAGCTTTAACAGCCACTACGGCATCAAAGTGTTCGGCAACAGCCATGGCATGCTGCAAAGTTACTGCTCGACTCGCCACTCCCTCTCCAGCTGTGTCATTGCGGAAGATGACGGCGATATGGAGCGCGACTACGCCTACACCATTGGCCGGGCGATCGAGGATCTGCAGTCCCCGGAATGGGTCGGGGAAGAGTGCGCCCGCCGCACCCTGTCACGCCTGGCGCCGCGTAAGCTGTCGACCATGAAGGCGCCGGTTATTTTCGCCAACGAAGTGGCGACCGGGTTGTTTGGCCACCTGGTCGGAGCGATTGCCGGCGGCGCGGTCTACCGTAAATCGACCTTCCTGCTCGATTCGCTGGGCAAACAAATTTTGCCGGAGTGGCTGACCATTGAAGAGCATCCGCACCTGCTGAAAGGGCTGGCCTCCACGCCGTTCGACAGCGAAGGCGTGCGCACCGAACGTCGCGATATCGTCAAAGACGGCGTGCTGACCCAGTGGCTGCTGACCAATTACTCAGCGCGCAAGCTGGGGATGAAAAGCACCGGCCACGCCGGGGGCATCCACAACTGGCGCATTAACGGCCGCGGCCTGAGTTTTGCAAAGATGCTTAAAGAGATGGGCACCGGCCTTGTGGTTACCGAACTGATGGGGCAGGGTGTCAGTGGCGTCACCGGCGACTACTCACGCGGCGCATCCGGCTTCTGGGTAGAAAACGGCGAAATTCAATATCCTGTCAGTGAGATCACCATTGCAGGAAATCTGAAAGAAATGTGGCGTAATATCGTGACCATTGGCGATGATATTGAAACGCGCAGCAACATTCAGTGCGGTTCTGTGCTGCTGCCGGAGATGAAAATCGCCGGGCAATAACACCTGTTTGCTTAAATAATAAAAAGGAAGTGAGCAATGCGTAAAAAACTGTTAGCGATGCTGGCTGTCTCTGCTTTTGCGCTCGGTTCAGCGTCGGCCTTCGCCGACCTGGGCGAAGACATGGACACTCTGGCAGAAAACCTGCAAGTGGTACAGAAGACCTCCGACGCCGGCGAGCTGAAAGCGGCGCTGAATAAGATGCGTACCGCCGCGGTCGATGCTCAGAAAGAGACCCCGCCGAAGCTGGAAGGCAAAGCGGCCGACAGTGCTGAGATGAAAGATTACCGTCACGGTCTGGATATTCTGATCGGCCAGATCGACGGTGCGCTGAAGCTGGCGAACGAAGGCAAGGTGAAAGAGGCGCAGGCCGCCGCGGAGGAGTTTAAAACCACCCGCAATACCTATCATAAGAAGTACCGCTAACCGTTCTTTTCGGGAGGCATCAGCCGATGCCTCCCACCTGAAAGCCTACCGATATCACATTTTTCCACTCTCTTTTTCCGGCCTTTCCGCTGCCGCGGGCGCCTTGTCCACGCTCATTGTTGTGATACATCTCACGCCATAGCCGTCGTTTTTACCTTTTCCCTGTGAATATGTGGGGTCGATCACCCCTGCCGCCTCCCTTTCCACTTCGAAGTGGAAAACAACTCGCTACAAACTCCTGTCCCCCGGCGCTACCTTGATTTCCAGAGACATCAGCGGGGTAACACAAGTGAATAACGGAGCGGTAATAAACGACGTAGGGGAGCAGGCGGCGCAGACCGAACGCCTGGCTGACAAGATGTTACAGCAGGTATTCGCCCTGTTAAGCCGTCACGACATCGTCCCTAACGACGTTCAGGAGCAAATGCTGACTTCCCACGTGCGGGCCATGGCCCACCGGTCAATCAGCGGCGAACCGCTACCGGAAGTGGATGCCAGTCTGTTCGAAGAAATTTCTGAAGATTCAATGATGCTGGCCCGCGAAGTGGTCGCACAGTTCGGCAACCTGCCTGATGAAGAGGCCTGGCTGCTCTCCGTCCACTTCGAAGTCGCGAAAGATAACCTGTAAGGAGCAAAACATGGAACAAATCACTGTAGTCATTGGCGACCGTCTGGGTAAAGGCCAAAAAGTCGCCGCAGGCGCTGAAAAAGCGGGCGCACGTGCTGTGGTCGTCCCTGGCGTTGCGGCCGACATGAAGCTTGGCGACATAATGAAAGCGGAAAACGCCACCTTCGGCATCTCCTTCTGCGGCAGCGGCGGCGCCGGCGCCATCACCGCCCAGACCAAATACGGCTACAAAGCAAAATACGGTATGCGCTCTATTGATGAGGGCGTCACCGCTATCAACGAAGGCTGCAACGTGCTGGGCTTCGGCTTTATGGATAAAGAAGAGCTGGGCGAGCGGCTGGTAGAAGCCTGGAAAAAGAAATACGGCGCATAAGTATGAAAGAGCAATTCACCACCACGGTGAGGGTTGCCGGCAAAGGCGAAAGCAAATCACGGGCCTTCGCCGATGCCCTGAACCATGTGCAGGCTGCGGTGATGAAATCATCCTCGCGCATCCTACTGCGTATTGAGCCACAGGACGTGACGGTTGTTCATGCGCGCGAAGCGGTACGAAAAGAGGCGTTTCTGTTCTTCTTTTTGCGCCGTGAACGACGGACCTACAGCGTGGAGCTGGACGTCACCGTCAACGTGACCGCCATCGATCTCGATAAAGTGGATTTCGTCACGCAAACCTGATTGTTAGCAAAAGGTCTGACTATGTTCCTGATAATTTTAATAAAATCGCTTATCATCGGCGGCCTGGTCGGCGTCGGCGTGGGCGCCGGAGCGGCACGCATGTTTCATGCCCCCACCACGCAGGGGATGGGGGCGTTTCGAACCCTGGGCGAGCTGAATTCCTGTGAGGGCGATCCGGCCTCCCACTTCTCCTTTGGCCTTGGCTTCTTCTTTAACGCCTGGGCCTCTTCCGTTGCAGCAGGCTCCTTCACCCAGGATGTTGACCACCGCATTATACCCAACTGGGGCGCGGCGGCGCTGATGCTGAAAAATCGTAACGTCGGCGAAACGCTGCACGATCCGAAAAAAATGGCCATCTCCTGCGGCATCATCGGCATGATTGTCGTCGCCTTCCTCAACCTGACCGCCTCGTCCGTACCGGAAGCGCTGCAGGTGACCGCCGTTAAGGTACTGGTGCCGGCGGCAAACCTGCTGGTGAACACCGTGATGCCGGTGATCTTCTGGCTGGCGGCGATCGATGCCGGTAAAAAATCAGGCTTCTGGGCGACGATTTTCGGCGGCGCCGCGCAGCTGATTATGGGTAACGCCGTACCGGGTCTGGTGCTGGGGATCCTGATCGGTAAAGGCGTCGAAGAGAGCGGCTGGAACCGGGTGACTAAAGTGATGATGGTGGCCATCGTCGCGCTGTTTGTCCTCAGCGGCTTCTTCCGCGGCTTCGACATGAAGATGATCGAATCCTTCCATCTGACCGTGCCGAACTGGCTGGACATGATCCACAACTCACTCAGCGGCAAGTAACGGGAGCCGGATAATGGAACAGAATAAAGGTTTTTGGTATGCCGACTGGTCGTTCCCGATCTTTGTTGGCCTGCTCTCCTCCGGCGTCTTCGCCGGGACCCACATGTACTACCTGTACGGCATCGGCGCCTTTAACGAAGTGGCCTTCGTGGCGATGCTGAAGTCGGGGATTGATACCGGCGTTTACGGCGCGGTGGCGGCGTTTGGCGCCAGCTTCCTGTTCGCCCGCATCATCGAAGGGTCGCTGGTAGGGATCCTCGATATCGGCGGCGCGATACAGACCGGTATCGGTCTTGGCGTGCCGGCGCTGCTGCTCGGCGCGGGCTTTGTCTTCCCGGTGGCGAACTTCGCCGCGTCGCTGGTCACCGGCCTGGTCCTCGGCCTGGCGGTGGGCTACATCATCATTCTGGCGCGTAAGTTCACCATCAACCAGAGCGATTCCACCTACGGCGCCGACGTGATGATGGGGGCCGGTAACGCCTCCGGCCGCTTCCTCGGTCCCTTGATCATCCTCAGCGCAATGACCGCCTCGATTCCTATCGGGATTGGCTCGCTGGTTGGCGCACTGCTGTTCTACATCTGGCAGAAACCGATCACCGGCGGCGCCATCCTCGGGGCGATGATCCTCGGTTCCATCTTCCCGGTGGCGATTAGCTAAGCGCCCGATGGCGCTGCGCTTATCGGGCCTACAAGCCAGCGCGGTTTGTAGGCCGGATAAGGCGGTACGCCGCCATCCGTACACTCTTTTCATCAGGAGATAGCTATGTTTGATTTACTCCTGCGCCGCGCGCGCCTCGTCGACGATACCCTGACTGATATCGCCATTCAGGACGGGAAAATCGCGGCGCTGGGCGAGATTAGCGCGCCCTCCCGTAAAACCATTGAGCTGAACGGCAAGGTTTACGTCAGCGCTGGCTGGATTGACTCTCACGTTCACTGCTACCCGAATTCACCGATTTATCACGATGAGCCGGATAGCGTCGGCATCGCCACCGGCGTCACCACCGTGATCGATGCCGGCAGCACCGGCGCCGACGACGTCGATGACTTCTATCAACTGACCCGTAAAGCGGCGACGGAAGTTTATGCGCTGCTCAACATCTCCCGCGTCGGGCTGATTGCGCAGAATGAGCTGGCCAATATGGCCAATATCGACGCCGCCGCGGTGAAGCAGGCGGTGCAGCGTCATCCCGACTTTATCGTCGGCCTGAAGGCGCGGATGAGCAGCAGCGTGGTGGGCGAAAACGGCATTACGCCGCTGGCGCGCGCCAAGGCCATTCAGCAGGAAAACGACGATCTGCCGCTGATGGTGCACATCGGCAATAACCCGCCGAACCTCGATGAAATCGCCGATCTGCTGAGCAGCGGCGACATCATTACCCACTGCTATAACGGCAAGCCGAACCGCATTCTGAATCCTGCCGGCGAGTTGCGCAGCTCTATTACTCGCGCTCTGCAGCGCGGCGTGCGTCTCGATGTCGGCCATGGCACCGCCAGCTTCAGCTTTGAGGTGGCGCGGCGGGCGATTGCGCTGGGCATTCTGCCGCACACCATTAGCTCCGATATTTACTGCCGCAACCGGATCGACGGCCCGGTGCGCTCGCTGGCGCTGGTGATGTCGAAATTCCTCGCCATCGGCATGACGCTGCCGCAGGTGATTGACTGCGTGACCGTCAGCGCCGCAGAAGGGCTGCGCCTGTCGCGTAAAGGGCGGCTGGAAGTGGGCTTCGACGCCGATTTAACGCTATTTCGCCTGGAGCACCGGCCCACGCTGCTGGTGGATGCTGAAAAAGAGAGCCTGCAGGCTGACAACATTCTGGTGCCGCTGGCCGCGATCCGCGCGGGCAAAGGCTATCTGACCGAACAAGGGAGCGCGGAACATGCCTTCGATTTTTGAGAAATACCATTTAAAACAGGTGATTAATACTTCTGGCCGCATGACGGCGCTGGGCGTTTCCACGCCGCGCCCGGAAGTGGTTGAAGCCGCGATGGCCGGTATGAACCAGTACTTTGAAATGAAAGACCTGGTGAATAAAACCGGCGAGTACATCGCCAAACTGTTGGATGTGGAAGGGGCGACCGTGGTCTCCTGCGCGTCGGCGGGGATTGCCCAGTCGGTAGCGGCGGTGCTGGTGAAAGACAGCGACTGGCTGCTGGAGAACCTGCACGTTACGCCGATTGAAAATAACGAAATCGTGTTGCCGAAGGGCCACAACGTCAACTTCGGCGCGCCGGTTGGCACGATGGTGGCGTTGGGCGGCGGTAAGCTGGTGGAAGCGGGCTACGCCAACGAATGTTCTGCCCAACAGCTGGCGGCGGCGATCACTCCGCGCACCGCGGCGATTCTGTATATCAAATCCCACCACTGCGTGCAGAAAAGCATGCTCAACGTGGCGCAGGCCGCGGAAGTGGCGCGCCAGCATAACTTGCCGCTGATCGTCGATGCGGCGGCGGAAGAAGATCTGCAGTGCTACTACCGCATGGGCGCCGACCTGGTTATCTACAGCGGCGCGAAAGCGATTGAAGGGCCGACCAGCGGGCTGGTGATTGGCAAAACGCAGTACGTCGAGTGGGTTAAGCGCCAGTCGATGGGCATTGGCCGGGCGATGAAAGTGGGTAAAGAGGGCATTCTCGGCCTGACCTGCGCCATTGAACACTACCTGACGGCGAGCAAAGAGAGCGGCGAGCAGATGGTGGCGAAGATGACGCCGTTTATCGAACAGCTCAACGCGCTTAACGGCGTGACCGCCCGCGTGGTGTGGGACAGCGCGGGCCGCGATATCGCCCGCGCCGAAATTAAATTTGATGAAGCCACGACCGGCGTGAAGACCGGCGATCTGGTTAACGCGCTGAAGCAGGGTGAATACGCCATCTACTTCCGCGGCTATAAAGCGAATGAAGGCATTATCGAAGCCGATGTCCGCAGCGTAAACGCGGAGCAGCTGGCGGTGGTCGCTCGCCGCATCGCAGAAGTTCTGAATAAGGAGAAACAAGCATGAAACTGACCCCAAACTTTTACCGTGACCGCGTGTGCCTGAACGTCCTGGCGGGCAGCAAAGACAACGCCCGTGAAATTTACGACGCGGCGGAAGGTCACGTCCTGGTCGGCGTGCTCTCCAAAAACTATCCGGACGTCGCCAGCGCGGTGGCCGATATGCGCGACTACGCGAAGCTTATTGATAACGCGCTCTCCGTCGGGCTGGGGGCAGGCGATCCAAACCAGTCGGCGATGGTGAGCGAGATTTCTCGCCAGGTGCAGCCGCAGCACGTCAACCAGGTCTTCACCGGCGTGGCCACCAGCCGCGCGCTGCTCGGGCAGAACGAGACGGTGGTCAACGGCCTGGTCTCTCCCACCGGTACGCCGGGAATGGTGAAGATCTCCACCGGCCCGCTGAGCAGCGGCGCGGCGGATGGCATTGTGCCGCTGGAAACCGCCATCGCGCTGCTGAAAGACATGGGCGGCAGCTCCATCAAATACTTCCCGATGGGCGGCCTGAAGCACCGCGCCGAGTTTGAAGCCGTCGCCAAAGCCTGCGCCGCGCACGATTTCTGGCTCGAGCCGACCGGCGGTATCGATCTGGAAAACTACAGCGAGATCCTGAAAATCGCCCTCGATGCCGGGGTAAGCAAAATCATCCCGCATATTTACAGCTCGATTATCGATAAAGCCAGCGGCAACACCCGCCCGGCCGATGTTCGCCAGCTGCTGGAGATGACCAAACAGTTAGTTAAGTAGTGCCCTTGTCCCTCACCCTCAAAGGGTGAGGGGCAGCTTATCCCACTGAACCATCAAGGAGTTGCTATGCCTGTCGCTCGTCATCTGCTTGTCGCTTCACAGTCCCTGTTTGCCGCCGCCGCGGGCGCCGCGCAAACCCACTATGCCTGGGTAGGCACCTATAACCCCAATGGCGAAGGTCTGTATCGCTTTACCGTCGATGCCAAAACCGGCGCCCTGCGCGATAAGACGCTGGTGAGCTCGTTGCCGAATGTCGCGCAGTTAACCGTGTCGCGCGATGGCAAAACGCTGTATGCCGCCAGTGAAGTCGAAAAAGGCGTGGTGCAGGCGTGGCGCATTGAAAAGAACGGCGAGCTGACCGCGCTCAGCCAGGTCGCCTCCGGCGGCGCCGGACCGGTGTATCTCTCCCTGACGCCGGACGGTAAGCATCTGCTGGTGGCTAACTATGTCAGCGGCAGCACCGCCGTGCTACCGGTGCAAGAAGATGGTAGCCTGGCTGAGGCGGTGGACAGGCATCAGGATGAAGGCCCGGCAGGCGCCGAACGCCCGGCGGCGGCCGTCGAAGGCAGCTTCGCCATCAGCGATCACAACGGCCCGCATGCCCATATGATCGCCGCCGATCCCAGCGGGAAATACGTTTACTCTACCGATCTGGGGCTGGATCGGATCTATCAGTATCGGCTGGATAGCGCCAGCGGCAAGCTAACGCCGAACGATCCGCCGTTTATCGCCGCCTCGTCGCCGGGAGCCGGCCCGCGCCACTTCGTCTTTACGCCACAGGGCGACGGCCTGTGGCTGATTAATGAGGAAGCCTCGACGCTGACCTTCTATCATCTGGATAAGCAAAGCGGCCTGCTGCGTGAAGGCAAAACCGTCTCCGCGCTGCCGGAAGGGTATAAAGGCACCAGCTTTGCCGCCGGACTTGTGTTGAGCAACGATGGCAAACAGCTATATGTCGCCAACCGCCTGCATAACAGCATTGCCCACTTCACGGTGCTGGCCGACGGCAGCCTGAGTCACCAGGAAGATATCTGGACGCGTGGCGATTATCCCCGCACCCTGACGCTGGATAATCAGGGGCAGTGGCTGTACGTCATGAACCAGCGTAGCGATAATATTACCCGCTTCAGCGTGGCGCCGAAGGATGGCAAATTAACCTTTGCCTCCGACTATACGCCGGTCGGTAGCCCATCGCAGATGGTGATATCCGCCCAACCCTGAGCCGTAATTACAAGGAACTGACATGCGATTTCCCAACCAACGCTTAGCGCAACTCTTCACCCTGCTGCGAAATGAAACGCTGCCGCAGGATGAGCTGGCGCAACGCCTGTCGGTTTCCACCCGTACCGTGCGCGCTGATATTACCGCCCTGAATACGCTGCTGGCGCAATATGGCGCGCAGTTTATCCTTAACCGCGGCAGCGGTTATCAGCTGAAGATAGATAATCCGACGAGTTTCCAGGCGCTGGAGGAGACCGCGCCGAAGGCGCAGCACGTGCCGCGTACCGCCCAGGATCGCATCACGTTTCTGCTGGTGCGTTTCCTGACCTCGGCGTTCTCTATCAAGCTGGAAGACCTGGCGGATGAGTGGTTCGTCAGCCGCGCCACGTTGCAAAATGACATGGTTGAGGTGCGCGAGCGCTTCCAGCGCTATCAGCTGACTCTTGAAACCCGCCCGCGCCACGGCATGAAGCTGTTCGGCAGCGAGGTGTCAATTCGCGCCTGCCTGACCGACCTGCTGTGGGAGCTGACCCAGCAAGGCGATATCGCGCCGCCGATCGGCGCCGAGGCCTTTGCGGCGGAGGTGCCAGCGCTGCTGGAGCCGGTGCTGCAGGAGACGCTCACGCGGCATCATATTCGCCTCACCGACGCCGGCGAGCGCTTTGTCTGCCTGTATGGCGCGGTGGTGGTGCGCCGCGTCAGCGAAGGCTACCCGCTGGCCGATTTCAGCGCTGAAGATGTGGCGCAGAACGTCCGCGACGCCGCGCGCGAGCTGACGGGTGAGCTGCAGCGGCTGGCCGGGAAACCTTTATCGCCCGCCGAAGAAGAGTGGCTATGCGTGCATATCGCGGCCCGTCAGGTGCAGGATGTCGATCCGGAAACTATCAGCGCCGACGATGATGAAGCGCTGGTCAATTACATCCTGCGCTACATCAACAGCCAGTATAACTACAACCTGCTGGACGACGCCCAGCTGCATGCCGATCTGCTGACCCACATTAAAACCATGATTACCCGGGTGCGCTACCAGATCATGATCCCCAATCCGCTGCTGGATAACATCAAACAGCACTACCCGATGGCCTGGGATATGACCCTGGCTGCGGTCTCCAGTTGGGGGAAATATACTCCGTACACCATCAGCGAAAACGAAATCGGCTTTCTGGTGCTGCATATCGGCGTCGGGCTGGAGCGCCACTACAACATCGGCTACCAGCGTCAGCCGCAGGTGCTGCTGGTGTGCGATACCAGCAATGCGATGGTACGGATGATCGAGGCGATCCTGCAGCGTAAATATCCGCAGCTGGAGATCGCCGCTACCATCTCCCAGCGCGAGTACGAACAGCGGGACGCGATCGAGGCGGATTTCGTTATCTCAACGGTGCGGATCGGCGAAAAAGACAAGCCGGTGGTGACCATCGCGCCGTTCCCCACCGACTATCAGCTGGATCAAATCGGCAAGCTGGTGCTGGTGGACCGTACCCGTCCGTGGATGCTGAATAAGTACTTCGATGCCGCCCACTTCAGGGTGGTTGATAAGCCGATGGATCAGCAAACGCTGTTCGCCGAGCTGTGCCAGCAGCTGCTGGAGGAAGGCTTTGTCGATGCGGAGTTTCATGCTTCGGTGGTGGAACGTGAAGCGATCGTCAGCACCATGTTGGGGGATGGCATTGCGCTGCCGCACTCCCTGGGGCTGCTGGCGAAAAAGACGGTGGTTTATACCGTTATCGCCCCGCAGGGCATCGCCTGGGGCGACGAAACCGCCCATCTCATCTTCCTGCTCGCTATCAGCAAGCGCGAGTATGAAGAGGCGATGGCGATCTACGATATTTTCGTGACTTTCCTGCGCGAGCGCGCCATGAGTCGCCTCGCCGCGACCCGCAGCTTCGATGAGTTTAAAACGGTGGCGATGGAGTGCGTCAGCCGGTTTTGAGAGGCGTTTTCCAGATACGAGTGTAATTCAAATGTAATGCTATACTGCATTACAAAATTCCCTTTTCTGGAGGCATAATGGCCACGCTCAATGTTCGACTGGACGATAAACTCAAAAAAGAGGCTTATGCCGTGCTGGAGAAACTCGATATGACACCAACGGAGGCGGTACGCCTGCTGTTTCAATACATTGCGGAAAATGGCCGCATGCCGGTGAAAAGTATGACCATCAGTGATGGCGAAGCGGCGTTATTACGCACCGTTCGCGAACGGCTGGAAAACCCACGGCCAGGGGTTAAGGTGAGTCTGGATGACCTATGAACTGGAGTTTGATCCACGAGCCTGGCGCGAATGGCAGAAGCCTGGCGAGACGGTCAAAAAAACAGTTCAAAAATAAGCTCCAGCAGATTGTGCAGAATCTGCGAATTGAGTCGGCCAGGCTGAGCGATTTACCGGATTGCTACAAAATCAAGCTTAAGGCGTCAGGTTATCGGTTGGTGTATCAAGTACGAGATAGTGTGGTGGTGGTTTACGTTATTGCCATTGGCAAAAGAGAGAAAGCGGCCGTTTATCATCAGGCGAATAAACGGCTCTAAACGCTATCGCAAATGATGTACGACCTGGTTGCTGCTGCCGCGCCAGATAAGCGCCGGATCTTTCAAATCCTGCACAAACTTACCGTCAACCAGCACGTTAATCAGGTTCACCACCTGCATTTGCGCCTCATTCAGCTCATCAAGTTTATAGCCGGTCCAGACCCAGATATCTTTGCCGGGGCATTCGGCGCGCACGCGCTGAACCAGCTTTAAAATATCCGTGACGTTCTGCGGATGCAGCGGATCGCCGCCGGAGAGCGAAAGCCCCTGGCGTTTGATGCGGGTGTCGTTGAGGTCGGCGATGATACGGTCGGCCATCTCAGCGGTAAACGGCATACCGGAGTTCACCCGCCAGGTGCTTTTGTTGTAGCAGCCGGGGCACTCGTGGACGCAGCCGGAGACAAACAGGGTGCAGCGGGTGCCGGGGCCGTTGACGATGTCGACGGGGTAGTACTGGTGATAATTCATTTTCACTTCTCAATTAACGCCATAGCCGCGTTGGCTGCGCTCACTCACCCCAGTCACGTACTGAATGTACGCTCCCGGGGATTCCTTCGTTTGCCGCCTTGCTCTGACGTTAATTGCTTTGCGAAAACGAAGGAGTGCGGCCATTTCCTGGCGTCGCTGCGCTCGGCCGAGCTACAACAGTGGTAGTGGTAGCCCGGATAAGGCGCTGCGCGCCGCTATCCGGGAACGGCTCCTTAGTGGCCAAACGGCTACGGGGCCGGTCCCTTCTCCCCGTTGGGGAGAGGGTGAGGGGCTAAACCAGCTGGAATTAACCAATCTGCCCATTGCCCAGGTGCTTCACGCGGCGCTTCACTTCTTCCTGCTTGCCGGCGTTGAACGGCCGCGCGTCCGGGCTGCCGAGATAACCGCACACCCGGCGGGTAACGGAAACGCGGGCGGCGTCGTGGTTACCGCATTTCGGGCAGGTAAAGCCCTTGCTGGTGCACTCGAACTCGCCGGTAAAACCGCACTCGTAGCACTCATCGATCGGCGTATTGGTCCCGTAGTACGGCACGTGCTGATAGCTGTAATCCCACACGTCTTCCAGCGCCTTGAGGTTATGCTGGATATTCGGGTACTCGCCGTAGCAAATGAACCCCCCGTTGGCCAGCGGCGGGTACGGCGCTTCGAAATCGATCTTGTCGTACGGGTTGACCTTCTTCTCCACGTCGAGGTGGAAGCTGTTGGTGTAGTAACCTTTGTCGGTTACCCCTTCCACCACGCCAAACTCGGCGGTGTCGAGACGGCAGAAGCGATCGCACAGGTTTTCGCTCGGCGTGCTGTACAGGCTAAAGCCGTAGCCGGTTTCTTCCTTCCACAAATCGACGGCGTCGCGCAGGCGCTGGACGATGGCTACGCCTTTCTCACGCAGCGCCTCGCTGTCGTACATATGCTGGTTGCCGTACAGCGCATTGATGGTTTCATGGATACCGATATAGCCCAGAGAAATGGACGCGCGGCCGTTTTTGAAGATCTCGGAGACGTCGTCGTCGGCTTTCAGCCGCACGCCGCAGGCGCCTTCCATATACAGGATCGGCGCCACGCGAGCCTTCACTCCTTCCAGGCGGGCGATACGGGTCATCAGCGCTTTACGCGCCAGCTGCAGGCGCTCGTCCAGCAGCGCCCAGAAGGTGGCTTCATCGCCTTTCGCTTCCAGGGCGATGCGCGGCAGGTTGAGACTGATCACGCCGAGGTTATTGCGTCCATCATGCACCTGCTCGCCGTTCTCGTTTTCCCATACCCCGAGGAAGCTGCGGCAGCCCATCGGCGTTTTAAACGACCCGGTGACTTTCACCACCTGATCGTAGTTGAGGATATCCGGGTACATGCGCTTGCTGGCGCACTCCAGCGCCAGCTGTTTGATGTCGTAGTTCGGGTCGCCGAACTTATGGTTCAGGCCGTCGCGGATCGCGAACACCAGTTTCGGGAACACCGCGGTTTTGCGATTTTTACCGAGGCCGGCAATGCGGTTGCGCAGAATCGACTGCTGGATCAGCCGCGATTCCCAGCTGGTGCCAAGGCCGAACCCGAAGGTGACGAACGGCGTCTGGCCGTTGGCGGTATGCAGTGTGTTGACCTCATACTCCAGCGACTGGAAGGCGTCGTAGCACTCTTTTTCGGTACGGGCGCGGGCATAGCCTTCGGCATCCGGGATCTGCCACTCTTCGGCGATTTTGCGATGCTTTTTGAAGCTTTCGCTGACGAACGGCGCCAGCACTTCATCGATGCGGTTGATGGTGGTGCCGCCGTAAATATGGCTGGCGACCTGGGCGATGATCTGCGCCGTCACCGCGGTGGCGGTAGAGATAGACTTCGGCGGCTCGATCTCCGCGTTGCCCATCTTAAAGCCCTGGGTCAGCATGCCTTTCAGGTCGATCAGCATGCAGTTGAACATCGGGAAGAAGGGCGAGTAATCGAGGTCATGATAGTGGATCATGCCGCGCTCGTGGGCCATCACCACATCGTGGGGCAGCAGGTGCTGCCGGGCGTAGTGCTTGGCGACGATCCCGGCCAGCAGGTCGCGCTGGGTCGGGATGACTTTACTGTCCTTGTTGGCGTTTTCGTTGAGCAGCGCGGAGTTGGTCTGCTCGACGAGGCCGCGGATCTCCTGATTGAGGCGGCCGCGCTTCTCACGCTGGCTATCGCGGTCATGGCGATACTCAATGTAGGCGCGCGCCAGCTGCTTATAGGGGCCGGACATCAGCTGGTTTTCCACCGCGGTCTGGATCTCGTTGATGTCGACCTGGGCGCGGCCCTGCATTTGTTGGCTAACGACTTCTGCGACGGTGGCGCAATAGTCTGCGTCATCGACTCCCGCTGCTTTAGCTGCACGCAGAATTGCTTCCTGAATGCGCTCTGAGTTGAACGGCACTTTACAGCCATCACGTTTCATCACATGCGGTGTCATGATCACTCCATATATAGAACAGGTTATCCACAGAGGCGGAGGTTATCCCGAAGGCGCTGCACGCTACGGCTCGTGCTGTTTACCTTCGGATCTGGCCCGTTTTATCCACATCTCATCACCGCCAGACATCGACAAGATATGGTGACATAATAGACGATTAATACAACATGTTGGGCCGAGGCGCATTTTAAGTTCTATATGTAGTGATTTGCATCAAAGATGTTTGCGATTTTATTGACCCAGAACAAGGTAAAAAGGTGAGAGTACGGATGATGGGCGCTGGCGATAAATGTAAATTTAGGCGCTTAAAATATAAGCAAAAATCGAGCCCGTTCACGCATGAAACGGGCAAATATTCAGGCAATCAACGTATCGTTAAGCAGATCGACCAGCAGTAGCAGGGCATAGCGAGCCTGCTGCGGGTCAGCGGGCAGCGGCAGGATGGCGCTGGCCATATCGCCAAGGGCGTGCTGTTCCGGCGTCAGAGCAATAATGGTCACTCCCTGCGTACGCGCCTGCAAAGTGGCGCTTTGCAACACAGGGTTGGCCTCGGCAGTGGCCAGCACCAGCAGCAGATGATCGTCATTGAGGGTGCTGGCGGTCAGCCGCATCAGCGCCGCATCCTGGCAGAGATTAATCGCGATGCCGGAGGGCAGTAGCTGATGCTGGAGCAGCGCGGCCAGCGTCACGTCCTGGGCGCCAAGGGCGAAGCAGTGTACCGCACGGGCGCTCAGCAGGCGCGATTTACACTTTTCCACCGCCGCTTCCGCGGTATGGCCGAGCTGACGAGTTAGGGTAACGCCAAGGCTGCTAAGTTTGTCGCGCCAGGCGACGGGCAGGGCGGCGCTGTCCGGCGTAAGCCAGCTGGCGCGCCGTTCGCTGGCCTGCGCCAGCTGTTTACGCAGATCACGAATATCATCGCAGCCCACCGAGCGGGCGAAGCGGGTAATGGTGGCAGGGCTGACCCCCGCGCTGGCTGCCAGCTCGTCAATAGAGGCGCTGGCGGTAAAGCTTAGATTTTGTAGAATAAAGGTGGCGACGCGCGACTCCTGGGCACTAAAGCGGCGCATTCCTTCCTGCAGCTGACCTACGATATCCATCCTCATGTTCCCTTTGGCAAAACCCGTATTTGAAAATATTTTTCAATTATCGACTGTCTCTCTTTATAGCACTCACGCCGCATATTTCCTATGGTCAGAGCAGTAAAGGGTGACACCCTGGCGATAAAAATGCGCAAAAATTGAGCCTCGATCACATCGGTGAAAATTATTTTCATATAGCCTTCACTATCACACAATATTAACAATATAGTCGTCCAGGCCCTGAGGGCTGAAGCGATAACACGTAAAGGGGAAGCGCAATGCCACGAATCGTACTCTGTTGTGCCGCAGGCATGTCGACCAGCATGCTGGTGAACAAAATGAAAGCAGAAGCCCAGCAGCGTGCGCTGGCGCTGGAAATCTATGCGGTGGCGGTGGCGGAATTTGAACGCGAATTGCCACACGCCGACGTCATCCTGCTCGGGCCGCAGGTTAAATATGAAGCCGGACGGCTAACCGCGCTGGCCGCGCCGCAGGGCAAGGCGGTGGCGGTGATCGATATGGCTGACTACGGCATGATGCGCGGCTCTGCGGTGTTGGATAAAGCGCTAGCCCTGCTCGAACACTAATTTTCTCATCCCGTTTTTCATCATCATCACGTGCGGTCCTGGCGATCGCGCGCGGCGCTCTGTATGCCGAAAATCCGAAAAGAGGACACTATGCAAGCACTGAAAATTGCCGTTATCGGCGGCGGCAGCAGCTACACGCCGGAGCTTATTGAAGGGATTATCGTTCGTTACGAGCAGCTTCCGGTCACAGAGCTGGCGCTGGTAGATGTCGAATCCGGCCGGGAAAAGGTGGAGATCATCGCCGCGCTGACCCGGCGGATGCTGAAACATAAAGGGCTGGAGCAGGTGGCGGTCAGCGTCCACTTTACGCTCGATGAGGCCATCCGCGGCGCCAGCTTTGTGCTGACCCAACTGCGTGTCGGACAGCTGGCGGCGCGCGCCGCCGATGAGCGGCTGGGTCTCAAGTACCGCCTGCTGGGCCAGGAGACCACCGGCGTCGGCGGTTTTGCCAAGGCGCTGCGGACGATCCCGGTGATCCTTGAGGTGGCGCGCAAAGTGGAACAGCTGGCGCCGGAAGCGTTCATTCTCAACTTTACTAATCCGGCGGGGATCGTCACCGAGGCGGTCAGCCGCTACAGCACGGCGAAGATCATCGGCCTGTGCAACGTGCCGATCAACATGCAGCACATGATCGTCGGGATGTTGGGCGCGCAGGAGTCCGAAGTGAAATTGCGCTTTGCCGGGCTCAACCATATGGTTTGGGTGCATAAGGTGCTACAGGGGCGCGAGGATGTCACCGGCAAGGTGATCGACATGCTGTGCGACGGTAAGGCGCTGTCGATGAACAACATTAAAGAGCTGCCGTGGCCGGCGGAATTCCTGCGCGCGCTGAAGGCGATTCCGTGCCCTTATCATCGCTATTTTTGGCTGACGCCGGCGATGCTGGCGGAAGAGATTGCCGCAGCGAAAACCAAAGGCACCCGCGCCGAGCAGGTGATGAAGGTCGAGCAGGAGCTGTTTGCGCTGTACGCCGACCCGCAGCTGGAAGAAAAACCAGAGCAGCTGAGCTTTCGCGGCGGCGCCTACTACTCGGAGGTGGCCGTCGAGCTTATCAACGCGATCTACAACAACCTGGGCGCGGAGATGGTGGTGAATACCCGCAACAACGGCGCGATTCATGGCCTGGATGATGATGCGGTGGTGGAAACCAACAGCATTATTGATGCGCAAGGGGCGCGGCCGCTGGCGTTCGGCCCGCTGCCGCCGGCGATGAACGGCCTGACCCAGCAGGTAAAAGCCTTCGAGCGGTTGACGATTGAAGCCGCGGTACACGGCTGTCGCGAAAGCGCACTGCTGGCGCTGGTGACCAACCCGCTGGTCGGTAACGTCACCGATGCCCAGGCGCTGCTGGATGAAGTATTAACCATCAACCGTCAATGGCTGACGCAATTTAACTGACCGCTATTTCCCCTCGGGAGCACACCATGTCGAATACAAGCTGGATTGAACGTTACGTCATGCCGGCGGCGCTGAGAATCGCCGGGCAAAAGCACGTCCTATCGGTGCGCGACGGCATCATTCTCAATATGCCGTTTATGTTGATTGGCTCATTCTTCCTGATTTTCGCCTACCTGCCGATCCCCGGCTATGCCGATATGATGAGCAGCCTGTTTGGCGAGGTCTGGCGCGATAAAATGTTGTACCCGGTGAAAGCGACCTACGACATCATGGCGCTGATTTCCAGCTTCGGCATCGCCTACCGGCTGGCGGAGAAGTATCGCACTCTCGATCCGCTGAGCGCTGGAGCGATGTCGCTGGTGGCCTTCATGATGACGATCCCGCAGAACACGCTGTTTACGCCGGTACACGGCGCGGCGGAGGTTATTAAAGGGGTGATCCCGGTGAGCATGGTCGGCAGCCAGGGGCTGTTTGTCGCCATTGTCATTTCGCTGCTGTCGACGGAGATTTATCGTTTGGTCGCCAGCCGCAATCTCGTTATCCGCATGCCGGACGGCGTGCCGCCGGCAGTGGCGAAATCATTCCTCGCCCTGATCCCCGGCTTCTGCGTGCTGGCGGTGGTGCTGGCGCTGCGCCTGGCGGTCGAGGCCTCGCCGTTCGGCGACATCAACAGTATGATCGCCACCCTGATTGGTATTCCGATGCACCACGTCGGCGGTACGCTGCCGGGCATGATTATTTCAGTCATTTTGATTGGTATTTTGTGGACCCTGGGCCTGCACGGCGACGCGATCGTACTGGTGTTTATCCAGCCGGTATGGCTGTCGAATATGTCCGAGAACCTGACGGCCTTCCAGAACGGTCAGCCGATCCCGCATATCATTACTCAGCAGTTTTACGATCTGTGGATTGCCCCCGGAGGTACCGGCGCGCTGCTGGGGCTGGTGATTTTTATGTTGCTGCGTAGCCGTAGCCAGCAGATGAAACAGCTGGGGAAAATTGCCGCGCCCGGGGCATTGTTTAACATCAGCGAGCCGATGGTGTTTGGCATCCCGCTGGTGATGAACCCGTACTTTTTCCTGCCGTTTATTTTAACGCCGGTGCTGCTGGTGATCGTGTCCTATACCGCCATGGCGACCGGGCTGGTGGCGCCGCCCGCCGGAATCGCACTGCCGTTCACCACGCCGATCTTCATCAGCGGCTATCTGGCGACCGGAGGGCATATCTCCGGCACGGTGCTGCAGGTGGTGAATTTAGCGATTTCGCTGGTGGTCTACTATCCGTTCTTCCGCGCCTGGGATCGGCTAAAGGCAAAAGAAGAGCACGCCTCGGCGCAACCACAAGCGAGCGCTGCGATTGCTGATGCCGACCGCGCATAACTTCCAGCCTGACGAATCGTAGCCCCGGTGAGCGTTGCGCCACCGGGGAAAAGCGTTATCCCTGCAGCCACCATATCGCTTCGAACGGCCGCAGCGTCAGCCCGGTCGGGCGCGGGGTGGTCTCGGCATAGTTGCTGATGATCATCTTCCACTCGCCCGGGGCCTCAGCGGGCTGCCAGGCCTGCAGCTCGCGGCTCAGGTTAGCGGCGACTACCAGCGTTTGCCCCTGCCACTGACGACGATAGCACCACAGCGACGGATGCTCCGGCAGCAGATCCTCGTAATCACCCCAGGTCAGTAGCGGCAGGGTTTTACGCAGCGTAATCAGCTGCTGATAGGTATAAAACACCGAATCGGGGTCCGCCAGCGCCGCCTCGACGTTGATCTCCTGGTAATTATCGCCAAGGCCGATCCACGGCTCACCGTCGCTGAAGCCACCGTTCTCGCCGGCGTGCCACGGCATCGGCGTGCGGCTGTTGTCGCGCGACTTGCTGGCGAGGATCGCCAGCAGTTCGTCCGGGCTTTGCCCCTGCGCCGCACGTTCGATAAACATATTGTGGCTTTCGACGTCACGGTAATCGCTGATGCTGCTGAAGTGCGGATTGGTCATGCCGATCTCTTCGCCCTGGTAGATATAGGGCGTGCCCTGCATGCCGTGCAGCACCATCGCCAGCATCTTCGCCGCCGTCACCCGGTACTCGCCTTCGTCGCCAAAGCGCGACACGATGCGCGGCTGATCGTGGTTACACCAGAACAGCGCGTTCCACGCCCGATTGTGCATTCCCTGCTGCCAGTGGCGGAACAGCGCCTTCAGCGCCACATAGTCCGGGCGGGCGAGGG